>PWVY01000193.1 GCA_003561665.1 Thermoplasmata archaeon | reverse complement strand
GATTGCATGATCGAGGACAACCGCGACGACGAACACGCCTCGTCCAAGGGCAAGCCTCGCTCCGCCGTAGGAGCCCGCATCGACCCCAAGCCACCCACGCAAGCAGGGGACCCGCACGACCCCGAACCCCCCCGCCGGGAGCCAGAAAACGACCAAGCACCCGTAGCGTTCGCAGGGTTTTGGCGCCGTTTGGCTGCGTACATCCTGGACACGATCATCGTCTGGATCCCCACCCTCCTCGTGCTCGAACTCGCCGGGTTCCCCATCCCCGAACCCCCACCCACGCCCGAGATGGCGGGCATGGCCTTCGAAGAGCTTGTCGCCCTTGCCGAGGAGATGAGCTTCTACGCGTTCGCCGCGTTCCTGGTCCAATGGCCCTACTTCGCGGGGTTCGAAGCCTCCGCATGGCAAGCCACGCCGGGCAAGCGATTGGTCAAGGTCAAGGTGGTCGACACGGACGGGGAACGGGTCACGTTGCTTCGGGCCACCGGGCGGTACTTCAGCAAACTCGCCAGTGAAGCCCTCCTCTACATCGGGTACATCATGATCGGGTTCACCCGCGAGAAGCGCGGTCTGCACGACATGATGGCGAGCACGCGCGTGCAAAAACCGTGACCATACGCTAGGTTTTCAACGGAGAGGCTCCCTGAACCCCGCCAGCATGCGGCAGCGGCAAACCGTCATCGTCCCTTGCCCCCCCACGGAAGCCTTCGCGTACCTCGAGGACCCGCGCAACCTTGCATCATGGATGCCTGCCGTGGAAACCATCGAACTCGTGGACACCCCCGAGCAAGGCACCCTCACCGTTGGGGACCGCTTTCGACAACACGTTGCAACCTCCACGGAAGGCCAAGCCTGGTTCGAAGCCCGCATCTACGAACACGAACCCCCACGCAAGGTCACCTTCGCAACGGAAGGTGAAACAGGCACCATCAGGAACGCCTTCATCCTCGAACCCCACCCGGATGGGACCCGCATCACGCAAGACCTCACCCTTCCCCTCAACGGGTGGGCCACGCGCATCCTTGCCCCCTTCCTTTGGGTCGTGAACCGATCCCGCATGAAAACCCAACTCGAAAGCCTCAAAACCACGCTCAAGAAGCCCACCGCAGCGCCCATCGAGGATCCGGCATGACGCTTTGGATCATCATCACAGGCGGCCTCATCGGCGGCATCCTCCTCTTCCCCCTCGTCCAAGCCTGGATCGGCCTCAACCCCCCCCGCCATCTGAGCCCCCACACCCCCCAAGACCTGGGCCTCCCCTACCAAGACATCACGCTGACCACCAAGGACGAGGTCAACCTCTCCGCCTGGTGGATCCCCGCCGCCAAGGACACCAACACCGCCGTCATCATCGGGCACGGATACCCCATGGACAAAGGAAACGTCCTCCCCCTCACCGCGTTCCTCCACGACGAACACCATCTCCTCTACTACGATCACCGATCCTTCGGAGAAAGCGAAGGATCCACCACGCTAGGACGCGACGAAACCTACGACGTTGAAACCGCCATCACGCACGCGCTCAACCGCGACGAGGTCACGCACGTCGCCGCCTGGGGGTTCTCCCTCTCCGCCTCCACCACGCTCCTCACCGACGACGCGCGCACCGCCTGCACCATCGCGGAGGCCCCCTTCGCCGACATCCAAACCCTCCTGGAAACCCACTACAAGATGCTAGGCCCCCTCAAAGGGCCCCTCGCACGCATGACGCTCTGGTACGCCCGAACCCTCTTCAAGCTCGACGCCAACGACGCCGATCTCACCCAGCACCTCACCCCCGAAGGCCCTCCCGCGCTCCTCATCCACGGCGAAAACGACAAACAAATCCCCCCCGACCACAGCCAACGCATCCAACACACCCTCCAAGACCGAGCCACGCTCTGGCTCGTACCCAACGCCGGGCACGGCACCGCGCAACACGAAAACCCCCAAGCCTACCAAGAACGCATCCGCACCTTCCTCAACACGCACCTCCCCACGGACACCCCGCCCTAACCTACCACGGGCCCAACCCCAACCAGCCCGCCACGCTCACGAACACGAAAAACGGCCAAAACGGGCCCACATGCGGCGTGCCCCCCTCCGCGCTCCCCGGCACCCCAAAGAAAAGCGCCAACGCGCCCACCGCCATGTACCCCACCACGCCATACCGCAACCCCTCAGGGAACCCCCACCGCCCCGCCGCGCAACCGAACACCAACGCCCCGAAGAACGCAACGCTCACAAGCGCCATCCCGAACTGCAACACGATCCCCGCATCCCCCACGCGCGCCGCCGCCATCCACGAAACCACCCCGAACACGCCAAGGCTCACCAACAACAACCCCAACGCAGCCCACCCCTGCCCCCGACGCGTCTCCAACGCCGCATCCAACACCCGGTTCACACGCGAACTACCCGTCACGACACCAACCCACACCCAACGCAAGGATAAGGCCTCCCATTCCCCGCTCCCACCCGCGGGGTTGAAGAACCCCACCACCATCAAGCCCGCATGCCCATCCAATTCGAAGCCACCCACACCGAAGGCCTCTCCCGGCTGGGCACCCTCAAAACCCCCCACGGAGCCATCCAAACCCCCGCCCTTCTCCCCGTCATCAACCCCAACCTTCTCCTCATCGACCCCGCCACGATGCAAGACGACCACGGCGTTCAAGCCGTCATCACGAACGCCTACATCATCAAAACCGACGACGCCCTCCACGAACGAACCCTCGAACAAGGCGTCCACGACGCCATCGGTTTCAACGGTCCCATCATGACCGACAGCGGCACCTTCCAAGACTACGTCTACGGCGATCTCGACCTTGACCCCCACGACATCGTCGACTTCCAACGCCGCATCGGAACCGACATCGGCACCATCCTCGACATCTTCAGCACCCCCGACCGATCCAAAAACCAAGCCCGCCAAGACGTCGACGAAACCACCCAACGCGCCAAAGAAACCCTCCCCAAAGCCCACGACATGACGCTCGCCCTCCCCATCCAAGGAGCCACATACCCCCAAGAACGAGAACGCGCCGCCCGCCACGCCAGCCAACTCGAACCCCCCGGAGGCGCCATCCACCCCATCGGAGGCGTCGTCCCCCTCATGGAAGACCAACGATACGCAACCCTCACCCGCATCATCCTCGCCGCCAAACGCGGCCTCACCCCCAAACGCGCCGTTCACCTCTTCGGCGCCGGCCACCCCCAAATGCTCCCCCTCGCCGTCTACCTCGGATGCGACCTCTTCGACTCCGCCGCCTACGCCAAATTCGCCCACGACGAACGCCTCCTCTTCCCCTGGGGCACCGTCCACCTCAACGACTTAGACGAACTCCCCTGCACCTGCCCCGCCTGCCACGATACCACCCCCGACGAACTCAACAACCAGCCCCCCTACGAACGCGCCCAAACCCTCGCCCACCACAACCTCCACGCCACCATGCAAGAGATGAAACGCATCCGCCAAGCCCAACGCGAAGGCCGCCTCTTCGACCTCGTCACCGAACGCCTCACCACGCACCCCCACCTCGCCCGCGCCCTCACCGTCCTCCAAGAACACACCCCCCAACTCGAACAACAAGAACCCACCAGCAGCAAACGAGGCATCCAACTCCTCGAACACACCTACACCACCCACCCCCAAACCCACCGCGCCCACGACCGCATCGAAACCCGATTCCACCCCCGCGGACCCCTCACCCTGCTTGACCCCACCCAGCGCCCCTTCACCGCGAACGCGCAAGACACCGTGCAAGCCCTCCGCGACCGAGGCACGCACCCCTTCTTCCCCTCACGCCTGGGCCCCGTCCCCTACGACCTCGACGAAGCCTACCCCTTCAGCCAATGCCTCGAACCCCCCCTCACCCATGACCACCTCCAACAACAAGCCAAAAAGCTCGAACACCTCGCCCAACACTGGGATACAACCACCATCGAACCTCAAACCGCCCTCGAAGAAGAACCCACCCACGACGCCGACCTCACGCACGAACGCGTCGAAGCCACCGCCGCCTACCAGTTCGGACCCCACGCAGCCACGGCGCTTCTCGAAGGAACGATCCGCATCGAAACAAGCCCTCGCACCGGTCGCGTGCGCACCGTTCACGCCAACGACGAACATATCCTCAGCCGCCGCGCCTACGATGGCCTGTTCACCCTCAAACTCGCCGGCGCACGAAGGATCCACGAAGCCATCGACGCCCCCCGCCTGCGCATCCAAGTACAGCCTGACAGCGCCCTCTTCAACGCAGACGGGAAAACAGTGTTCGCCAAGTTCACCCTCGCCTGCGACCAGAGCCTCCGCCCCGGAGACGAATGTCTCATCGTCGACCCCGACGACACGCTCGTCGCGTGTGGACGCCTCACCGTGACCCCCCAAGAAGCCCTCGAACTGGAACATGGTCCCGCCGCGAAAGTGCGCGAAGGCATCGGGAAAGACGCTTACAAAGCACCCTAACGTTTCCGAAGCTCCAACCCTACGACCACGACCAACACGGCGCACACCAACACCGTAGCCCCCTGCGCGGCCGCCGCGACCGGCGACCCCACCTCCGCACCCGTCAACAACCCGAAGAAATCCGGCAAGCCCCGAAGCGAGCCCAAGAATCCCAAAGTGCCCACCGCGAGCACACCCCACATCCCAACATCCGGCTTCTCTGCCCGATCCCCACCCCAAGCCAACGCGACCACAAGGACCCCTAAAACGGACGGCAACAACGCCGTGAAGTGCGGTTCCTCCGAGACGCCATACCCCGTGACGCCGATCAACACGAGCAAGCCCCCCAGAAGGAGGCTCCAAACGAACCAAGGATCACGATCACGCATCATGGCTGCCACCAGGAGCGTTCCCGTACATCAATACCCTCGCTTTTCGACCCGAATGTCGGGGGGGACTGATGCAGGGGGTATTCTTTCTCCACCGGAACCGGCCCCCGAGGGTCTTAACGGGGCGTGAGGATGCTCGCCTTATGTCAGGGTATTCGACCAAGTTGAAGGTGGGCCGTAAGCTGGAGGGTGTAGATACGTCGACGGCGAGCGATAACCAGGTGAGCGCGTTGTTCCGGTACGATGAGGACACGGAGCAAGAGGAGCATGTGTCGTTGTCCATCGAGTCGGATGCGATGAGCGCGGAGGATGTGTGGGCGGTGTTCCAGTTGTTGCATGATCGGGGCGTGTTGACAGCGCAGCAGTGCAAGACGTGGCTTCATCAGCCGAAGGCGAGCAGGGAGCGTTTTGGGGATTCTTCGACGTGGCAGGGGGAGGATTTGGAGGAGAAGGTGAGCATGATGAAGCGGGGGCTTCGTGTCCGCGGGGGGCCCTCGGAGGGGCCGGGCGCGGAGGCGAAGAACAAGAGAGCATTGCTTGAGCTTCGTGAAGTTGAGGAGGTCATCGGTCGCGTGAAGGCCACCTTGCAGGGGGCTGACGAGGAGGACGAGGATGAGGAGCAAGAGGGGAGTTTCTGACCGGGCCTCGTTGGATAGGGCGTCCTAAAGGGGTGGGTGGCGTTCGTGTTTGGAGCCTCTGGGTTGGGGGTTACGTGGGGAGGATGCCCTCCAGTGTGATCTCGCTGTGTTGGAAGTACGCCCAGGGGTGGCGGTCGGCCCAGGGTGTGTTTGGATTCCAGTATTCGTCGACGTTGGGTCGGGGTTCGGCGACGAGGCGTAGGAAGTCGGCTTCTTCATGGTCGAGGGTCGTGGAGAAGCTTCCTTCGTAGAGGGCGTTCTCGTAATCATCGCTGAGGGCGTTGTTGTGGACGCGTTCCACAGGGAACTCGTGGAGGGTCCTCCAGATCTCTCCGTTGGTGCTGGTTTGGATGAGGATCTTTTGGTCCTCGCTGGGTCCGTTGGTTCGGTAGTCGCGCACGGTCACATCGCCTTCGATGCTCTCAAGGGTGGCGCCTTCGAGGGGGTAGGTGTGGAAGAAGCTGGGCGTATCCCACTGGCCGGGGTAGTTGCCAAAGCGCACGAAGGGTGTGTGGATGTCGTTCTCTTCAAGGAAGTACCCGCCGAAGGTGCAGGGGTCTTCACTGTGCAGGGTCTTCTCCATGATATCCTCCTCGCAGGAGAGGGTCTGCGTGGTGTCGGTTTCGAGGTCGGGATCAGGGACCGGGTCGGCGGGCGAAACGTCGAGGAAGAGCTCGGATCGGTCGAGGAAGCCCGTGAGGCCGGTGTAGATGCTTTCGGGGTTGGCGACGCGGAGGAACCGGAACTCCTCGCCTTCGGCATCGATGTCGAACTCGATGATCTGTCGGAAGTTGTTCGACCCGTCGGGGCATTGGAGGATCACGCTGTTGAAGCAGGCGTTGTAGAGGGCGAGATCGACGAGGTTTTCGTGGGAGGTGGTCACAGAGACGATGCTGTGGTTGCCGGTGGCGACGGTGAACCAATCCAAGCCGTCGAGGCTAGCTTCGATGTTCACTTTCGTGACGAGGGCGGCGCCTTCGTTGGTGGAGAGCTGGGGTGTTTGGGCAGCGGGGCTGAAGAGTGTTTGTTCGACGAGGAAGATCTCTCCGTGGCCCCCGTGCAGATGGAGGGATTCATCGAGGCCGGGGAGGTAGGTGTGCGTGCCGAAGTGCGCAGCGCAAGGATGACTTGACGATCCGTCTCGAGGGGGGACCCATGCGCTCTCGAAGGAGCCTACGCGGTTTTCGTCCCATGGCTCGTCACGGGGAGCGCTGCAGTGCAGCCTTAGAAGATCCTCATCGTCCTTGGCATCATCGTTCTGGGTGGCTGCCGTGGTGGCTGCGAAGGGGGTTGTTAGGGCGATCGCAAGGCATAGCGCGATGAGCTGGAGGGATCGTCGGGGGTGGATGCTTTCACCTCGCTATGGGAGAACATGTCAAGCCTCCCAAGCACGGGGGAAGAGTTGATTCGAGCCTTTTTCAGTTTTCTGGTCAGGACGTTGAGGGGCTCGAGGGCCTATCCGGCGTCCTTGTGGAACACGGCGTGCACGGTTCCTGTCGTCCCGAACGAGGCAGGCGAATCGCACGCACCAACGCTGTACCCCGGACTGGTTAGGGTGATGGCCAGCTGGACCGCGCCCATGTCGTTGGCGGGCGTGAGCAGGACAAGGTTCGAGAGGGGTGTGCAGAACCAGACGGGGCTCCCGATGGTGCCTTGGTTGTCGTGGATGAACACGGCCCGTGCTTCAACGTGCGCGTTCGTGTCGTCGTGGATAGTGATATCTGCTGTGTCGTCGTCGGGTTCCAGATCGAAGCAGGCGCCAGCGATGTTTTGCTCGGGGGCCGTGCAGGGCCACGTGCTTGGCGGGGGGGTTAGGGCGGGATGGTGGATGAGGGGTGGAAGGCCTCCGATGTAGGATGCTTCCTCGTTTCGCGTCTCCTGGGTGTTGGTCGCGGCGAGCGCGGGACCCGAGGATGCGAGAAGGAGCAAAAGTGCCAGGGTGAGGCTCTTTCCTCGCATCACCCTCCTGATTTCATTCGAGAGTTTTAATCTTTATCTTGTTGGGGGGCGAGTTGATCGGTTTCTTCGAAGAGTTCTTCGGCGAGTTCCCAGGCGGTGCGCATGTGGGGGATGAAGATGCTGCCGCCGACGACGAGGGCGACGTTGAGGGCGTCCATGATCTCCTCGGGCGTGGCGTCGTGGTGGGTGATGAGCTGGTCGAGGTGGTAGGCGATGCAGTCGTTGCAGCGTAGTACGCAGCTGGCGACGAGGCCGGCGTACTCTTTGGTGCGCGCGTCGAGGGCTCCGTCCGTGTAGGCTTGCGTGTCGAGGTTGAAGAAGCGTTTCACGCCGAGGTGGTCTTGGTCGAGGATCTTGTCGTTGGCTCGTTCGCGGCGTTCGCGGAAGGCTTCGATGTCGATCTCGGCGTGGCTCATGGCGGGCTTGAGGGGGGGTCATGGTGGAAAGCGTTGCGGCCCCATGACCAGGGTGTTCGGTGCTCGCTTATGCGGAGTCTTCGTCTTGTCCTAACGGTTCGCCGAGCGTCGTTGTGCCGTCCATGTAGGGGATGAGCGCGTCGGGCACGGTGACGGTCCCGTCGGCGTTTTGGTGGTTTTCGAGGATCATGACCATGGCGCGGCTTGTGGCGATGGCGGTGGCGTTGAGGGTGTGGGCGGTTTGTTTGTCGCCGCCGTGTTTGCCGGCGCGAATGTTCAAGCGGCGGGCTTGGTAGTCGGTGCAGTTGCTGCAGCTGACGACTTCGCGGTAGGTGTTTTGGCGGGGGCTGTAGGCTTCGATGTCGTATTTTTTGGCGGCGACGGTGCCGATGTCGCCGGTGCAGACGTTCACGACGCGGTAGGGGATTTCGAGCTGTTGGAAGAGGTGCTCGGCGTTGGCGAGGAGTTCTTCGTGGTGTTCCCAGCTGTCGTCGGGTTCGCTGAAGATGAACTGTTCGATCTTGTCGAATTGGTGCATGCGGAAGAGGCCTT
>PWVY01000258.1 GCA_003561665.1 Thermoplasmata archaeon | reverse complement strand
GACGTGCTTGGCGATGGTTTCGAGGTTGCCGAGCCCGTTTTGGAGGCTGACGACGTAGGTGTGTTCTCCGATGAGGGGGAGGGCGTCTTGGATGGCTTGGTTCGTGTCGTAGGCTTTCACGGTGAAGAAGACGGCATCGGCTTCGGGAAGTTCGCTGGTGTTCGTGGTGGCTTGGGGGTGGACGGTGCGTTGGGTGTGCCCTGTGATGCGGAGGCCTTTGTCTTGGATAGCTTGGACGTGGGGGTGGCGTGCAACGAGCGTGACGTCATGGTCAGGGGCAAGGCGGGCTCCGATGAGGGAGCCAATGGCGCCGGCGCCCATGACGGTTACGCGCACGGTGGGTTCCTCCGTCCCGTGGATGGCATCGGGGCGGGTACGTGAGGGGTGGGGTTCTAATCTTTCGCAACGCGTCATGGGTGGAGCGCGTGGCTTAAGTCCCCCGAGGCGTTGGTGGGGTTCGTGGCTGACGAGGAGGGGATCGACCTACCGGGCATCGGGCCGAAGCTCTCATCCCGCTTGGAGCGCAAGCTGGGGGGTCACGAGGGTGTCTTGGAGGTGCTTGATCAGGGGGATGTGGCTTCGTTGGCGAGCGTGCCGGGTATCAGTCGCCAGCGGGCGGTCGCGATGGTGCAGGCGCATCGTGGGGAGGATGCTTCGTGGCTTCGAACGGGGGATGCTGAAGCGTTGGCGCGGGAGGCGTTGGAGCCGTTCTTGGAGCGGGCGGTGACGAGTTTGGGCCGTGCAGGGTTGGAGACGCTTGCCCCGGTGCGGGATGAGGCGGCGTGGCGGGAGCGGTTGGAGGCCTCGCGTGCGTGGTCGAAGCGGTTGGAGGGGGAGGATCTCGAAGCGGTGGTGGATGCGTTGGGGGATGTGCGGTCTCCCAGGGATCCAAGGCCTTCGCCGGAGGGGGATGTGACGTTGTTCGTGGAGGTGGGAAGCTCGCTGCATGAGGACATCATGGAGGAAGGGTTGGATGCGTGGGTGGATGTGGCAACGAGCGCGGATCGCCAGGGTTCGGGCCTTTTGATCGCGGCGACGATGGGGCATGCTCCGCCAGGCGCGGTGCACGTGACGCCCGAGGCAGCGTACAAAGCCGTGCCGTGGAGGGATGTGGCGTGGGCACGCGCCAACCGGGACGTGCTGGAGGCGTTGTCTCGCCTAGCGGGCCTCCTGGATGTGGAAGATCATGCCTTCCCCGTGCTGGAGGCGCTAGACCAGGCGGGGGATGTGGACCCGGTGGACCTTGAAGACGTCGCCAAGGCCTGTGTCGAGGAAGCGAACGAGGTCATCGAGGAAAGGATCGAGGAGGTCACGCTCAGCGGGCATGATGTTCTCGAGGTGCTTCAGGGAGGCAAGCACCAGGCTGTCGAGGAGCTGGTGCACGAGGCACGAACGAGCGCGCGCAAGGGGTTCGAAGATGAGACGGGCCTGGCCGGTGCGCCCTTAACGCACGAGTACCCGCTCAAGGTGGACCCGCGCGAGCTTGCCCGGCTTGATGACCAACAGCGCGAAGATGCAGCGCTGGAGCGCTTCCAGGCCGCGCAAACCATCGCGGACGCCGTGCAAAACCACCAAGACGGGATCGAAGCGATGGTCAAGCAAGCCTTCACACTGGACCAACATCAAGCCATCAAGCAAACCCAACGCGCGCACGAACTCACCTACCCCAAACCCGGGGACCGATTCACCGTGAAAGGCGCCCTCCACCTCGCCCTCGAAGATGGCGAGCGCGTCGACTACCCCGTCCCTAACGGCGTCGCTCTTCTCACCGGCGCCAACAGCGGCGGCAAAACCACGCTCATCGAGACCCTCGCACAAACCGCCTACCTCGCCCACCTCGGATTGCCCGTTCCCGCCGAGCACGCCACCCTCCCCTTGCTGGACGGGCTTGCCTACTACGAGCGCCCCCGCCAACTGGGCGCCGGCGCGTTCGAAGGCTTCCTCACCACCATCCAAGATGTGCTCCTCACCGACGAGAACGTGCTCGTGCTCGCCGACGAACTCGAAGCCATGACCGAACTCGAAGCCGCCAGCGCCATCCTCGCCGAAGTCGTCACTCGCCTCGATGCGCGCGACGCGCCCGCCGTGCTTGTCACGCACCTGGCCCCCTACATCCTCGAACACGTCACCGCCCGCACCGACGGCATCCAAGCCAAAGGCCTCGACGAGGATGACGAACTCATGGTCGACCGCACCCCCCGCATCGGGACCGTTGCACGAAGCACGCCCGAACTGATCCTCCAACGCTTACGCAACCGATCCAAACCCCCCCAACGAGACCTCTACGCCAGCATGCTCGAACGCCTCCACGATAACGAGGACTAAAGCTCGTGGACCTCCGCATCCTCCAACGCCGCCACCGCCTCATCACGACCCATGCCATCCTTCACAACGCACGGACCCGGATGAAGCTCCGCCGCCCTTTTCGACAACGCATACGCCCCCCGGGGCCAGCGCTTCCCCGGCAACCCCGCCAACGGGCGAACCACCGGGACCGATGCCTTCCACGCACCCGCCCGGGACTCGTGCTCATCCAACACCAGCGAACCAGCCCCCACGCTCCGTGCGAGCACCTCTGATGCGCCCAACAACCCCTCCCGCGAAACGGGCCCCTCCAACACCGTGAACCGCATCCCCGAGGCCCAAGGCTCCAAAAGCTCCACCACGCCCACGCACGACGCTGGCACAACGGCGTGCACGCTGCAACCGCGCCGCATCACCAGCCACGCTGCCGCGGGCGAACGAGGCCCCTCGAACGGGACGATCACCTTGCCCTGAGAGCCTCGAGGCAACCCTCCCGGTGCTTGGATGAACGAGGAGAAGACGTACGCTTCACCATCGCGGACCTCCACATGCACCTCGACATCCGGATCATCCAGGTCCACGCTCGCCTCGGGGACCTCATCCAGCACGACCGCGCCTGCCCTCTTGGCCACATCCATCGACGTGAACGGATGGTTCCCTGTCCGTCGGGCCCGGATGGCGAACGAGTCCCCGCCCGAGACGATGCTCGAGGCCTTCTCACGCACGGTCGCATCGATCGCGTCCAGGGATGCGTCCGTTGGGGTCACGGGGGAGGCATGCACGAGCCCGAAGGTGTGCTCGATGATGGATTCCGCCACGTCAGGGCGAGGGGTCTCCAGGAAGAACCGGCCCCAGGTTCGCTCGATCAGGACGGTCGTTCCTTCACGTTTGAAGGCGTTGCGAAGGTTCGCCTCCAACCGCTGTTCGAAGCGGCGTCGAACGCTTGGGCTCTTGATGCCAAGTTCGCCATATCGGAGCAGGAAGGTGGTCCAGTCGTCGGCCACACGCAGCATCATGCGGCCCCTTGGTTTACCCCTTTCGGGGGGGCTGAGGCCATGAGTCGCTGGGACAGTGTCGATGGTCGTCGCACTCACCCCGGGCCGAGGCTCGTCGAATCCCGAAGACCATGAACGGAACAGTTAAGGGCAATGCCGAAGAGGGTGTTGGTGACCGATGGAAACTCGGCTCTCCGGATTCCGTGTAGAAGGGCCCTGGGAGAACGTCGTCTCTCACGGGGATGCGATCTCTCAATCGCTTCGGGCGCTTGGCGCTTCGGCTCATCCTCGGATGAAGCACGAGGAGTACCGTCAAGCGGTCCGCGAATGGGAGGAATGGCGCCCGCGCATCGCGGAGACGCTCGAAGAGGATGTGCGACCACGAACCGCCAAGAAGGCGAGCCTTGTCGAAGGCGAGGGCGAACGCCGCGGTCGGCCGCCGGTAGAGGATCTTGGCAATGCGGGGTCTGCACTTTTGGCGCCTAGTGATTATGCTCGTGTGGATGCCTCCATCTTGGCTCGTATCGTCGAGGCCAGCCGCTTAACGACGCGTGCGTTCGATACAAGCATTCGCAAGGCCTTCCGTTTCGTGGAGGAGAGCATCTACCAGAACTTGATGACGCGGATGGCTCCGTGCTATTTCGACAACCGGGTTCTGAGCGCGAACATCGAACAGTGCACGCCTAGGAAGGACGCATATCGATTCGAGGTCAACATCAACAACGATAGGCTCAAGGAGGAAGTTGCCAAGCAGCTTGAGAAGGATGAGCCTCATGACGCTCCCGCTTGGTAGGCGTCAAGCACCGGGCTCCCGAACGTAGGGGGGGTTCGAACGCTTACCGTCTGGGCTGTTTTGACGCTTGCGGCCGCGACGCTGGCAGGCGTTTTCATGGCGTGGGCGATCGGTGCAGGTTCTAGCGGTTCGACGCCGTTTGCTCCTGCGGTCGGGGCCAACGCGATCGGGGTGCTACGTGCGGCGCTGTGGGTGGGGGTTCTTGGTTTCTTGGGGGCCGTTTTGCAGGGGGGGAGCGTGACGAGCGCGGTGGGGAACGAGTTGATCCTTGATGTTCAGATGACGCCGCTTGCGGCGACGATCGCGTTGGCGATGGCGGCCGGGTTGGTCGCGGCGGGAGTTTTCCTGGGGTACCCGATCGCGACGGCGTTCACGGTGACGGGTGCCGTGATTGGGGCGGGTTTGGCGTTGGGTGGGGCACCGGCGTGGGGGAAGTATGGGGAGATCGGGGCGTTGTGGTTGGCGACGCCGTTCGTGGGCGGTGGCCTTGGGTATGGGATCGCCCGGTTTCTTCGCAGCGACTTGGTGATCGAGCGTGTGGCGGTTCCGTTCTTGGGGGCGGTGTTGGGCGCTTCATTGGCGCATATTCGGTTTGATCTGTTGGCGCCGGAGGGGATGCAGTCGTCCATCGCTCAGTATGCGGCGTGGCGGTGGGGGTACGCTGAGTGGGTTGTGGTCCCGTTCGTGACGGTGGCGTTCGCGGTTGCGTTTGCGTTGGTGGTTTGGTTGCAGATGCGGCCGAGCAAGCGGCGGGGGGAGCGTCGTTTCGTGGTCATGTTGGGGGCGTTGGTGGCGTTCTCTGCGGGGGGGAGTCAGGTGGGGTTGGCGGCGGGTCCTATGTTGCCGGTGGTGGAGGGGATGGATGTGAACGTGGGGTATGTTTTGTTGGTGGCTGCGTTGGCGATGTTGGCGGGGTCGTGGACGGGTGCGCCTCGGATGATTAAGGCGGTGGCGCAGGATTATGGTTCGTTGGGGCCCAGGCGGTCGATTGCGGCGTTGTTGCCGTCGTATTTAATCGCGCAGACGGCGGTGTTGTATGGGATCCCGATCAGTTTCAACGAGAGCGTGATCAGTGCGGTGGTGGGGTCGGGGTTGGCGGCGGGGGTGGAGCGTGTGAGCGCGAGGAAGGTGCAGCGGACGGTGTTGGCGTGGGTGGGTTCGTTCGTGGTCGCGATCGTGGCCACGTTCGTGTTGGTATGGTTGCTGCCGGTTTGAACGCGTTCGGGGGGTTTCATCGGTTGGTCGATAAACTTTAAAAAGGCTATAGGTGGGCTTTCGGGTGATGCGTGTTGGAGCGTTCGGGTTTCTTGTCGTCGGATTGGCCATCGTGGCTTTCGTTCCTGTGGCCGCGGGGGGTGTGTTCTCGAGTTCGTTCACGGTGGCGGAGCCTCGCTCGGGGGATTCGGGGTTGTATACGCCAAGCAGCATCGTCGTGGATGGGGAGGCGGAGGATTCGGATGGGCTGAAGTTCGCGTTCGAGTTGGGTGCGTGGACCACGCGCTTGGACGCGTATGGGGTGGAGCGGGAGGTGGTGCCGTTCAAGACGTACGCTGTTGCGGAGGATCAGGCGTTGGAGTTGCCGTGGACGTCGTGGGTGTACGCGAGGGGGTCTCCGGCGCTCGTGAGCGAGGTAAATCCGCCTGATTTCTTGGATGTGGAGGTGGAGATGGCCACGTTCGCGAACCGTCACCATGACCCGTGGGGGCCGGAGTGCTTCTTTTTGAGCGGGTTGCAGGGTGAAACGGTGCGCGAGGGTGCCAAGGTCCCGTTGGGGGAATTTTGTGGTGCGGATCTTTCCGTGGTCGCGGAAGAGCATCGGGTTGAGATCAGTGTCGAGGTGGCTGAGGTCGTTACGTTGGAGGAGGGGGGGCAGGGGGCCCGGTTCTTGATCATGGCTGAGGCGCCGGAGGGGGAGTTGGTGATGGATGTGTGGTACAAGGAGGAGATCCCGTACCCGGTGGAGGTGAACCTTGAGGCGTGGGTGTCGCCGGTGGCAGGTTCAGCGAACGCTTCGGAGGAGGTTTCCCTGATGGGTGCGAACCCGTTCGTTCCTTGGTTCCAAGCGCTCGGGGAGGATGAGGAGTCTCCACAGGGTGAAAGCGGGGGGGCGGTGGAGGCCAGCATCCTTCTGGAGCGCTTCCATCGGGGAAGCGACGGCGTGGTGCCGGATGCGGGGTTGCCTTCATGGCCCGCATCGAACAAGCGGCTCGTCTTCGAGCAGGATACGCGATGGGGACCGCCAGGCGGAGAAGGGGGGTTGCCGTACGCGAAGGAGGAGGCCGTTGATGCGATCTTGAACGATCCGACCCTCCTGGCGTTCCAGGAGTGGTGGGATGCAAGCCCAAGCGCTCGAGCGTACGAAACCCACTTCGAGGAGACCGTCACACGGACAGAACGGTCTTATGCTTGGATCTTCCACGTTGTTCGTGAGGATGGGGAGGCCTATCGGTTGGTCAGCGAGCGAACCGTCGAGCTTCGTGCACCGGGTGAACCCCTCATCGAGGCGCCCGTTCCCGTGACGGAGAACCGGGCCAACTCCTACCAGGCAGAAGCCCGACCCGCCTTGGAGGCTTTCCCGGGATCCTTGCCGACGGTCCCGTCCTTGACCGACGCTTGGGCGATGCACGATCCTGATACGCACGAGGAGCATCGAGCCAACGCCTTCTCCTGGACGCACCCGCTCACCGGCCAGGGAGAACAGCCTATCGAGGTAGGCTGGAAGGACCCGGGCGATGGGGACGCAAGCGTGAACTTCTTCGACTGGGGTGAGACCTACAGCCTCATCGAGGTGCACCCGGAAGACGGTGCCCTTCTTGAGCACGAGCGCATGAACGTGCAAACGATGGGGTCATGGCTGGGAGCCCCCATCGGGGGCGGTTCTTCGCCGGAGTGGTCGGATCGGCCGTTCGTGGGGGCAAGCGATGGTCCCGCCGCGTTGGATGCGCCGGTCGTGCTTGGAATCGCGACCGCGAGCACGCTTGCGCTCTTGGCAGTCCTCGTCATCAAGCTGGGTGTGGGTATCCCGCTGTACAGCCGGTTAACACGCGCCGAACTGTTGGATCATCCCACGCGGAAGCGGGTGTACGAGGCGCTTGAGGCATCCCCAGGACAATCCTTGGCAGCGCTTGCCCAAGCGGCTGATTGTTCGGCGTCCACGGTCCGATACCACTTGGACCGGTTGGAACGCGAAGGCCTTGTGGCCTCCGCAGGCCATCGTGGATCTCGTCGGTGGTTCCCGCAGGGGACCATGGGGCAAGCGGCCATGGAGGCGCACACCGTGTTGAGCATCGGGGATACGGCGGATGCGTTCCAGGCGATCCAGGACAACCCCGGAGCAAGCCTCTCCGAGGTGGCCACGGCGTTGGGGACAACCCCCCCCGCCGCGCATAAGATCGTGGACCGGTTGATCGATGCGGGCCTCGTGGAGAAAAAGCGAGACGGGCGAAGCATCGCTCTTCACCCCGCAAAGACCGTTGAGAACGTTAGATCCGCGTGACGGTTCACCGGGGCCAGCAAAAACGTTTTAAGCGCACCGCGAGGGTCCACGGCATGAGGTCGATGACGATGGGAGAAACGAATCGGACGATACCCCCCTGGGCCCTTCTTGGAGCCCTCGTGCTGGTGGCGGTCGCGTTCACGGGTTGCATCGGCGCGATGGGGCAAACGAGCACGGGCAAATCGATGGAGGATCCCGCGCAAGAGCGGGCCGACGCCTGGAACCCTCAAGCCAGCCTCGTGGGCATCTACGCCGCCGAATCGGAGGAACGCCACCACTCTCACGGTGAACGATCGCACGCTCCCGCAGGGCCAAGCCCGTACCATGCGGATGCGTTCAACACGAGCTGGGGCGCGGTGGGGAACGGGCAAGCGCCCGCATGGGTCTACATGTACGAGGCAGACGATCAAGCCCTCGTCGTCGTGGTCGATGGGAACGGGACCGTCATCGATGAAAAGGAAACCCAAGCGCACAACCAGACGCCCATCACGGGATGGAACGTGGACAGCACGGACGCCGTGCAAACCATCGCCCAGAACGATGAGGACTGGGCCCGCGCCAACCCCAGCATGGCCATGTACGGCCTCATGCAGGACACACCCGATGAGGACCCCGTTTGGATGATGGCCATCGTTGGGAACGATGTCAGCGGGTTCGGCGTCGTGAACGCGACCACGGGCGAGTACATCAACTCCTTCACGTTCGACATGACCGGGGGCTGGGGTGACTGGGACCGCGCCCAATGGGAACACAACCGATCATGGGAAGGAAGCGGCTCCTGGGGCTGGAGCGACCGG
>PWVY01000192.1 GCA_003561665.1 Thermoplasmata archaeon | reverse complement strand
TCGCTGACGATCTTGAGCGCGTCGATGTCGAGACCGCTGTCGGTCTCGTCCAGGATGCAAAGGTCCGGGTCAAGGAGCTTCATCTGGAGGATCTCGTTGCGTTTCTTCTCGCCTCCGCTGAAGCCTTCGTTGAGGGATCGTTTGAGGATCTCCTCGGGGAGGTCCAAGTCGTCGAGCGCTTCCTTGGCGCGTTGCAGGAACTCGCCGGCGCTGATGGGGTCCTCGTCGTTGGCTTCTTGGATGCTATTGATCGCGCTTCGTAGGAACGTCATCTGCGTGACGCCCGGAATCTCCACGGGGTATTGGAAGGCGAGGAAGATGCCCGCGTGGGCGCGGTCTTCGGCTTCCAGCTCGGTCAGGTCTTCGCCTTTGTACGTGACGGTTCCGCCGGTGACCTCGTAGTCTTCGTGACCGGCTAAGACCTTGGCGAGCGTGCTCTTCCCGGACCCGTTGGGGCCCATGATGGCGTGCACTTCGCCCGCGTTCACATCCAAATCGATGCCGCGGAGAATCTCGAAGTCTTCGGCTTTCGCGTGCAGGTTCTCGATGGTTAGCATGGTTTTCCTCCTGCTGTTGATGGGGTGATCTTGATCACCCTACGCTGCCCTCGAGCTTGATGCCAAGGAGGTTGCGCGCCTCGACGGCGAACTCCATGGGGAGCTCTTCCATGACTTCCTTGGCGAAACCGTTCACGATGAGGCTCACGGCGTCGTCCTCTTCGAAGCCTCGTTGATGCAGGTAGAACATCTGTTCTTCCCCGATCTTGGTGGTGCTGGCTTCGTGCTCCATCTGGGCGGTAGGGTTGTTCACGTCGATGTAGGGGAACGTGTGCGCTCCACACTGGTCCCCGATAAGCATCGAGTCGCATTGGCTGAAGTTGCGGGCGTTCTCTGCGCCTTCGTTGATCTTGACGCCGCCGCGGTACGTGTTCTGGGCTTGACCCGCGCTGATGCTCTTGCTGATGATCGTGCTCTTCGTGTCGTCCCCGATGTGGATCATCTTCGTGCCCGTGTCGGCTTGCTGGTGCCGGTTCGTGATGGCGACCGAGTAGAACTCGCCCACGCTCTTATCGCCCACGAGCACGCAACTGGGGTAATTCCATGTGATCGCGCTGCCGGTCTCGACTTGGGTCCAGCTGATCTTGGACCGGTCGCCGGCGCACTTGCCTCGCTTGGTCACGAAGTTGTACACGCCACCGTTCCCGTCTTCGTCGCCGGGGTACCAATTCTGGACGGTGCTGTACTTGATCTCGGCGTCGTCCTTGGCCAAAAGCTCCACGACGGCTGCGTGGAGTTGGTGGTCCCGACGCGCGGGAGCGGTGCATCCTTCCAGGTAACTGACGTAACTGTCGGGTTCGGCCACGATGAGGGTTCGCTCGAACTGGCCGGTTCCTTCCGCGTTCATGCGGAAGTAGGTGGACAGCTCCATGGGGCACTTGACGCCCTCGGGGATGTAGCAAAAGCTCCCGTCGCTGAACACGGCGCTGTTGAGCGTGGCGAAGTAGTTGTCCGTGATGGGGACGACGCTTCCCAGGTACTTTTTCACGATGTCAGGGTGATCTTGCACGGCTTCGCTGATAGGGCAGAAGATGACGCCTTGCTTTTCGAGCTCCTCCTTGAACGTGGTGGCCACGCTGACGCTGTCGACCACGGCGTCCACGGCGATGCCTTGGAGCCGTTTCTGTTCTTGAAGGGGGATGCCGAGTCGGTCGTACATCTCCAGGATCTCGTCATCGACCTCGTCGAGGCTGGTCGGCGTGTCCTCGTCCCCGTTCTTGCCGGGGGCCGAGTAGTACCGCATGTCTTGGTAGTCGATGGGAGGGTACTCGATGTTGGCCCACGTGGGCTCTTCCATGTCTTGCCAGTGGCTGAACGCTTTCAGGCGCCAGTCGAGGAGCCACTGTGGCTCGTTCTTCTGTTCGCTGATGTATCGGACGATCTCCTCGTTGAGGCCTTTAGGGGCCTCGGTGGCTGGGATGTCCATCGACCAGCCGTGCTCGTACTCGGTGTCTGCGAGTTCTTCGATCGTTTTGGTCTCTGGGGGGGTCATGGCGTCGTGTTCCTCCGGGATTCACCATCAGCGGTGGATGTCGCGTTGGCAAGCACCGTCTGGGGGTTCATCGGTCGTTGCATGTCTGCAAGCGTGAGGCCTTCCAGCGCGGTTTGTAGGGCCGCGTTGATGATTTTCCAGCTTTGGGATGTGGGGCAGGCATCTTCGATCTCGCACGTGGTGCCCTCCTCGGTGCAGAGGGTCACCGCGATGGGGCCTTCCATCGCGCGGATCACGTCCGCAGCCGTTACCTGGGTGAGGTCTTGCGCGAGTTCGTAGCCGCCGTGTGCGCCCTGGTGTGAGATCAAAAGCTCCGCGTTGGCCAGTTGTTTGGCGACCTTGCGGACCGTTGGAAGGGGAAGCGGAGCGGTCTCAGCGATCGCGCTGCAGCTGACCACCTGATCCTCGGCCTCGCTGAGGCTCGAGAGGAGGATAAAGGCGTAGTCCGTCAAGCGCGAGATGCGTAGCATGCGTTGTCACAGCCCGCTCCACTGCAGGCAAGTTGGACTTGAGCGGTCTCATTTTGATAAAGGTAACCCCTGGCCCCCACAGCGCGCCCTACCACCCTACAGGTTGTTAAGAACCTTTCGGCCCCCCATCGGCCCGGATTAGGAGCCCTCTCCTTTGGACAAGAACCGCAAGCGACGAGGCACCGCCTCCCACCCTCGCCAGGCCGCAAGCGCGGACATCATGCACAGCCCATACGCCAAAACGAACGGCACCACCACCAACGCTGCCGCAACCGGCCCTACGGGGTTCGTCGCCGTCATAGGGTCCGCATCCTCAGGAATACCCCCCATGGTGCTTCCGGCCCAAAGCGCCAAAGGAACAAGCACCAAGCCCGTCGCTAGGGCTCCTTTCGCCAACAACCGAGGGAACGGGGCTTTGACTTGAACGAGGCCAACCGCCACGAGCGCGGGCACGATCGCGCCCGTAAACGCACGTAACCCCTGCTCGAACGCGCCCGAGAAGCCAAAACCCCCCAGCGAGACGAGTTCGCGACCGGCGGCCCCGATCGTCAACCCTGAGCCCAGCACCAAGAGAACGTAAGGGACCCACGCCACGCCCAGGACGCTAACGCTCACGCCTGGATGCCAGTGTTCTTTCGTGACGCGGAGGAACCCCATGGACGCGATCAGCAGGGCCGCAACACCCAAGGGGATCCACAACCAGCCCAGGTTCAAAACGAGCGCGATGAGGAAAAACCCCGCTGCGCCATGGTGAACCCGCATACCATCACCAAATCAGGAGACCTCATGGGTGTTTCGGGAATGCCCACCGGGCTCGGGTTCAGGGTTCCGCTGCCTCGGCGCTGGCCTCTTCGTCGGCTTCCTCAACGTCCTCGCTTCGAGCCAACCGCGCAACAGCAACCGTCTCATCGCCTTCCTCGAGGCGCTGCACGTTCACGCCTTGGGCTTGACCGGTCTTGATCTCCGAGATGTCCGTGGCCTCGGATCGGATGATCACGCCCTCTCTGCTCGTGAAGAGGAGCTGATCGTCCTCGGTGACTTCCACGGCTCCAACCACGGGGCCTGTTTTCTCCGTCACCTCGTGCATGTACACCCCCCAGACCCCGCGGTTCTTGGGGTTGAACGATGAGAACGGTGTCCGTTTCCCTTTCCCTTCCGCGGTCACCGTAAGAAGCCACGCGTCCGGGTCGCGCACGACGACCATGCTGACGACCTCTTCCCCGTCACGGAGCTCGGTCCCGTTCACGCCCATCGTGTCTCGGCCCGTGTCTCGGACTTGATCTTCGTGGAATCGAACACCTTTGCCGCTGTTCTTGACGAGGATGATGTGATCGTCCCCGTTCGTGATGTCAACCCCGACCAGCGCGTCGCCCTCGCGAAGATCGATCGCGATCTTCCCGTTCACGTTGATGCGCTCGTACTCGGCCAGAGGCGTCTTCTTGACCTTCCCGTTCCGCGTCGCGAAGAACAAGTACCGGTCCTCTTCGAACTCTCGGACCGGGATCGCGGCTTCGATCTCCTCGTCGGGATCGAGCCGATCGAACAACTGGACCACGGGCGCACCTCGCGCGTAGCGGTCCCCTTCAGGGATGTACAAGGCCTTGATCCCGTGCACGATCCCGCTTGCTGTGACGAAGAGGACGCGTTCGTGGTTCGTGCAGGTGAACACGTGTTCGACGTGGTCTTCGTCTTTCGTGTTCATCCCGATGACCCCGCGGCCTCCACGGCGCTGGGTTCGGTATTTCTCAAGGGGAACGCGCTTGACATACCCATCGTCCGTGAGGAGAACAACGACGGGCTCATCGGGGACCAGGTCCTCGATCACGAAGTCCCCGTCGCCTTCTCGGATCTCGGTGCGACGTTCGTCCCCGAACTCCTCCTTGACTTCCAAAAGCTCCTGTTTGATGATGGCTTCTTGCTCGGCGCGGTCCCCGAGGATCGTGTTGTACCGCTCGATGTCGGCCAACAATTGTTCAAGTTCGTCCTCAAGCTTGCCTTGTTCCAGGCGCGTCAAACGCGCAAGACGCATGCGCAAGATGGCGCGGGCTTGCTCTTCGGATAGCTCGAAGCGCTCCATGAGGGCCTCGCGGGCGTCCGCGGTCTCGTCGCTTTCGCGGATGGTTTGGATGACCTCATCGATGTTCCGTTGCGCGATGAGGAGCCCTTCAACGATGTGGGCGCGGTCCTCAGCTTTGGCGAGCCGATGTTGGGTGCGGCGAACGATGACCTCGACGCGATGGTCGATGAATTGACCGATGAGCTCTTTGAGGTTCAGGACGCGGGGTTCGTTGTTGACGAGAGCGACGTTGTTGATGCCGAAGCTTACCTGGAGTTGCGTCTTGTCGAAGAGTTGGTTCTTGACGACTTCGGGATTGGCTCCGCGTTTGAGTTGGAT
Organism: Thermoplasmata archaeon; assembly: GCA_003561665.1. Classification (GTDB taxonomy): domain Archaea; phylum Thermoplasmatota; class SW-10-69-26; order SW-10-69-26; family SW-10-69-26; genus PWVY01. The sequence continues at coordinate 3,493 of PWVY01000192.1, read as the reverse complement.
GATCAACCGGACGCCGTCTCTGCTGGATTCGTCGCGTAGGTCGCGTACGCCTTCGAGCTTGTCATCGCGGACCAGTTTGGCGATGTCTTGGGCCAGTTTGGCTTTGTTCACCTGGTAGGGCATCTCGGTGACGATGAGTTGGCCTTCATCTTCGTCCACGTCGACGCGCGCACGGATGCGGACGATGCCTCGGCCGGTTGCGTACGCTTTCTGGATGCCTTCTCTTCCTTGGATGATGCCCCCGGTCGGGAAGTCGGGCCCGGGCATCTCTTCCATCAGTTCCCGGAATGTGACGTCCGGGTCCTCGAGTTGGCGGATGATGGCGTCCACGGTCTCGGAGAGGTTGTGGGGGGCCAGGTTCGTGGCCATGCCCACGGCGATGCCGGCGCTTCCGTTGATCAGGAGGTTTGGAACTTTGCCGGGGAGGACCGTGGGTTCTGTGAGGCTCGCATCGAAGTTGTCTTGAAGGTCGACCGTGTCTTCGTCGAGGTTCTCGAGAAGCGCCTCGGCGAGGGGCGTCAAGCGGGCTTCGGTGTACCGCATGGCGGCTGCCGAGTCGCCGTCCATCGAGCCGAAGTTCCCTTGACCGTCGACGAGGGGGTAGCGCAGGGAGAAATCTTGGGCCATGCGGACGAGCGTGTCGTACGCGGCCGCGTCTCCATGGGGGTGGTATTTACCGAGGACTTCCCCGACGACGCGCGCGCTTTTCCGGTGGGGGCCGTCGCTGTTGAGGCCCATGTCGTCCATGGCGTAGAGGATGCGTCGGTGGACCGGTTTGAGCCCGTCGCGCGCATCGGGCAGTGCGCGCCCGACGATGACGCTCATGGCGTAGTCGATGTACGATGAGCGCATCTCGTCCTCGACGGTGACTTCCACCGTTGCGGCTTCGGCGTCGGTGGGTTCGCCTGGGAGGTCTTGCGCGATCTCTTCCTCCGGTTCGTCGGGGGCCATGGAATCACGGTTCGCAGGGGTAGGACAGGTCCATCCCCTCGGTTGCGCGGGCCATGATGGCCCCTTAGTTTAAGCGTTGTCCATCGCACCCGCGGGAGGGTCGCAGACGGGCCGCGCGAGCGTACCTTCGGATACCCTTCTCCAGTTGAGCTGGCTTATAAGCGGAAGTTATGAGTGCAAGGTGGGCGTGGATGCCAGCAGATCGTGTACGAGGCCGTGAGGGCGAACGGGCAGGTCCTCAGGGAGCAAGCGGAGAAGCTTGATGAGCAAACGCGGATGCTTGATGCGCAGACCGCGAGCCTTGACCGGATATCGGGGACGATGGATCGTCAGGTTGTGATCCTTGAGGAGATCCGGGATGGCATCGAACATGGGAGTTACGAGGTGTCCGAGGTGCCTTTGGAAGGCCATAGGCCTTCGGATTGGGACGTTCCTCTCTGGTTTTCCAGGTTCGTACCGGTGGGACGAGCCTCCGTTGCAAATGGAACTTTCGGACACCTCACGTCCGGCTTTCCATAAGGCGGTAATGGGGACCAGCGATGGCGTGCAGGATACGCACCGTGCAGTTCAGGATACACATCGTGCAGTGGAAGATACGCATAGTGCGGTGCAAGAGAACGGGCGCACGCTCGCATCCGTGGATCAGAAGCTCGACAAGCTCGACGAGTTGGACGTGATCCAGGCCGAGTTGGACGTGCAAACCGGCGCGCTTCACCGCCAAATCAGCGTGCTCGAGGAGATCCGGGACACGATCTAAGCACCCCTTTGCCGAGTTAGAGCCCGGCACCGTGCTCGTGCAGGTCGTTGATCTTCGCGTGTAGGTCGATGGAGGATAAGCCCCTCGTCATTCCCACGTTGATTGAGCATGCGGCATGTGTCGAACACCGCTTCGATGCTCTATTCGGAACCTATTGGGTGATCCCTTGGATCCTTCCTGGCCGGTCCGATCACGATCCTGGCGATGTTGAAACATGGAACGCGGTGGATTTTCAACAAGGACCCCGTTCCCAGCCATGATGGATCCTCGCGTCAAGGAGCATGCAGCGATCGTGGCGGATTGGAGCACGAGCATCGAGGCGGGCGACCAGGTCCTCATCGAGTGTCAGGAAGGAGGAGAAGTGCTCGCTGAGGCCCTCGTAGGAGAAGTCGGCGAGCGTGGGGGTCAACCCTTGGTCGTGTTCACGAGCGCCAGCGCCTCGCGTGCGTTCCTCAAGCGGGCCCCCGCGAAGACGGTGGAGGCTGAGCCCTTGCACGTTCGAGCGGCGATGGAGGAAAGCGATGTCATCGTGCACATTCGCGCGGGAGCGAACACGCGCGAGATGAGTGACGTAGACCCCGCCATGCGGAAGGCCCGTCGCAAGGCGAACGAGGAGATCCGGGAGATCCGCTTGTCCAAGCGCTGGTGTTTGACGATGCATCCGACCCAAGCGCTTGCCCAAGAGGCGGGGATGAGCACGGAAGCCTTCCAGGAGCTCTACTACGATGCGGTGCTCATCGACTGGGAGACCTTCGCCAAAGAGATCGAGAAAGTCGCGGACCGGTTCGAGGGCGCCGACGAGGTGCGCCTGGTTTCAAAGGACACGGACCTGGTGATGCCCGTAACGGGTCGAACGTTCGTTCCAAGCATCGGGGACCATAACCTCCCCAGCGGGGAAGCCTTCACCGCGCCCCTCCTCGAAGGAACCGAAGGCACCGTGCACATCGATTTGCCCGCCATCGTGGAAGGCCAAGAAGTCCATGGCCTCACCCTCACGTTCGAAGACGGTGAAGTCACGGACTGGGACGCCGAGAAAGGCGAGGGCGCCGTGGAAAGCCTATTAGAAACAGACGAAGGGGCTCGCCGCTTGGGCGAGTTGGGCATCGGCATGAACCGAGGCATCGACAAGCCCACACGCAACATCCTCCTCGACGAGAAGATGGGCGGAACCATCCATCTTGCCCTTGGCCGCGCGTACAAAGAATGCGGCGGCGAGAACCACAGCGCCGTGCACCAAGACTTCATCAAAACCATGGACGAAGGATCCAAGATCCTCGTCGACGGGGACACCGTGCAACGCGACGGGGCCTTCTGGTACGAAGAATCCTTCTAACGCTCCACGCGCAGGCTCGCCCCTCCAAGGCGCGCTTGTCACGAACCCAAGTACGCACACGCCGCTTCGTGCCTGAGGAACCCGGCATGCCCAAGACGCCCACCTGGCACGTGACCCCACACACCGACGACGGCTGGCAAGTCAAACGAGAAACCGCAAAGCAACCCGCAAGCAAACACGACACCAAGAACGAAGCCCTCAACGCCGCCAAAACGATCGCCCGCAACCAACCCGCCGCGCACATCACCGTCCACAAGAAAAACGGCAAAATCCACCGCCAAATGAGCTTCAACACCAACGAGTCCTGACCGAACGGTGGCGGGCACAGGCTCCCCCTTCCCCCGTGGGGAGAAGGTCACCATAACATCCTAACCCTCCACGCGGATACGCCCCCCGTGACCCCGCCCACCGACAAGCCCCTCGAAGGCACCCGCGTCCTCGAGTTCGCCCAC
>PWVY01000112.1 GCA_003561665.1 Thermoplasmata archaeon | reverse complement strand
GCCGCCCCAACGCTTGAAGGGGCGACAAGCCAGGAGAACGCAGGGCCAAGCGAGGACCTTCTAAACCTCGCAGGACCCGAGCTCTACGAGACGATCCAGGAGGGCACCGAGGATCCCCTTAAGGTGATCCTCACCGGGCCCCCGCACGAAGAAGCCCCCTCGTTCGATGATCGCCACGATGCGATGAGCTACTTCGAAGCATCCGCCGAACCGTTCTTTGAGGATGCTCGCGCCATCGTTGAAACGTACGGAGGAGAGGTCCACGATCTGTGGGCTAGCGCGCCCGCCATGCTCGTAAGCGCCCCCCTGCCCGTCCTCGAGGTGCTCGCTCAGCTCGATGGCGTTGAACACATGGAAGAGGACAAGGAGGAACAGATCGAGCTCATCGAGCCTCTTCCGCCGGATGAAAGCGAGGACGGGATCGGATTGATGAACACGGAAGGCCGAACGCTCATCCAGGCTGAAGAGGCCTGGGCTGAGGGCTTCACCGGCGAAGGCGTGACGATCAGCGTCATCGACACGGGCATCGACGGTGCCCACGAAGCGTTCCTCACCGAAGAGGGAGAAACCCGGATCATCGGCTGGTTGGATCTCGTCAACGAGGAGGAAGACCCCTACGATGACCACGGGCACGGCACGCACGTAGCCGCGACCGCGGCCGGCAGCGACGACTACGACCATCCCCAGCATGGGGCCTTCCAGGAGACCGGCGTCGCACCGGATGCGGATTTGATCGGTGTGAAGTTCCTCAACGCTGGTGGCAGCGGGTACCTTAGCGACGCGCTTGATGCGCTTGAGTTCAGCTTCGTCGAGGGGGCCAACCTGACATCGAACAGCTGGGGCGCCAACTGCGGAGCCGTAACCTCCATCATCTCGATGGTGCACCAATTGACCAGCCAAGGGATGCTAAGCGTGTTCGCGGCAGGCAACAGTGGCCCCTCCAGCGGGACCATCGGTGGACCCGCGTGCGGCGAGGATAGCATCACCGTGGGGTCCACCGACGCGAACGGTGAGATCTCGAGCTTCTCAAGCCGAGGCCCCTGCCAAGACCCCGTTCGGGACACGCCTGAGCGTGTGTGCCCGGACCTCGTCGCGAAAGGAGAGAACGTAAGGAGCGCGGTTCCCCGGAGCGGGGCCTCAGGTGCTGACCCAAGCGGGTACGCGACCTGGAGCGGGACGAGCATGGCCACCCCGCACGTGGCCGGTGCCGTGGCCTTGATCGAGCAGATGAAGATCGAGGAAACCGAGACGGGATGGGACACCGCAAGCGGAGCGGACAAGGGAATCCTCATGGAGACCAGCAAACCGCTCCCCAACATCGATTCTGAACCGAACAACGACTACGGGGAAGGGCTCCCTCAAGTGATGAGCGTCTTGCATGTGCTCACCGCCGGCGAGGAAGCGTTCATCGTGGATACGTTCACGCTTGAGGACGACGAGCTTCGCATCGGGGAACGGACCGATTACGGCTTCACCGTGCGCAACTATGGGACCGTCTCGGCCGATGGCGCGTATGAGGCGACGATGACGCTACCCGACGGTACAGAACGAACGCTCTTGGAGGAGGAGACGACGCTTGGGTATCTCGACCAGGTCGGCATCGCGGACACGTTCCGCGTCAACGGGGACACCCTTCCAGGAGAGTACGTCTTCGCGGGAACCTTCGCGTACGAATGGAAGGACCCAGAGACCGAGGAGACGATCACGGGCGAGATCGAGCATGAGACGACGTTCACGGTGGTACGCCCCTACGTGGACGTTGTCATGCATGGCCTAGATGAGACGGCGCTCCCGGGCCAGCCGCAACCGATCACCTTCAGCGCTGCGAACATCGGGAACGAGGACGCCCAGGATGTCGAGCTTCGCCTCACGGTGCCCTCCGAGTATGAGTTCATCCCCGACTCAGCGGAGGACCTGACAGGCGACGAGCGCTACGCCGATCCTCCCCCCTCCCACGTGCATGAGGACAAGGAGGAGGTCACGCTCGTCTGGGACGTAGGATCCATGCCCATCGGCGAGGAGGCCACGTTCGAGATGGAGATCGTGGGCACAGCGCCGGGCGACTACCGGTTCTTGGGTGTTGCCACGTTCGTCGATGAAGCCGGCTTCGGATTCGCCCAGGGCCAAACCCAGATGCAGACCATCCAAGGGCCCTTCGAGCTGATAGCCCTCAGCTGACAACAGGGACCCGCGGGGAGGGAGTTCCCTCCCCGCCTTGCTCTTCTTTTTTCAAAACAACGGAGCGCGCGAACCTTGGCTTTCAGGGAGTTCAGCAAGGAGATGGGGGCGCGACGACGAGTCGTGGGCTCCAAGATCCGGCGATCCCAGGGAAGGGGGTGACCAAAAAGAGAGGCGTTACGCGAGTTCGTATCGTTCCAGGATGTCCTCGATATCTGCGAAGTCATCCAAGAAGCGCTGGCCTTCCCGCGTAGGTTCAAGGTCGTCAGCGTCGAGGAGGCCTGTCTCGTCCATCTCTTCGATCAGCTCCCAGAACCGGTTGTGGGGCATGTTCGCGCTCGAACGAACATGGCTTACCCGAAGCGGGCCAGGCTGGCGTTGTAGTTCCTGGATGCTACGCAAGACGTCCGCCCAGATCTCGAACCTGTAACGCCGACGGTCCCTCCCAGATCCCATCACACCCAAACGCACGTGACCCTATACAAATATTTCGAGGAAGTGAATCAATTTCCTCAGATGTTGTTTTTCCCTTAGCCCCCTTAACAAGGCCCTTTTTACCATTATTTATTATATGGAATATTTTTAAATTAATACTGAATGTTTGTTTAATCGTGATCCGTCGAGAAGTGCCGACAAAACGACGGCGACACCTACCCCACGAAAACGAGAGCGAGGAAGACTGGGCCACATGTGCTCACCTGAACAGACATAACTTAATCGACTTTCTTAGGATCAGGTTGAGCATTTTGCCCCCTGATAAGCGTTGGAATCAATCGCTCGCGAGGGTAACGCCGCGCTGACCCTGATAGTTGCCCGAGCGCTCCTCGTACAACGCGTCCGCGTCCTTCGTCAATGCTTCGAACGCGATTTGGCAGAACCGCTCCCCGATGGGCAGCTCGATTGGGTCCTTCGACGCATTGAAGCACGCGATGGTAAGCGTCCCCGAGAACCCCGCTTCGACCTTCCCGAACGCGGCCATGATGCCCTTGCGTGCGTACGTCGACCGAATCCATAACTGCCCAGCCAAGCGAGGACCCAACGTGACAACCTCCTGGGTGGACACCAAGAAACGCTCCCGGCCAGGGATCGTTGCGATTCCTTCATCGGTCGTCGCATCCATGCTTGGAACCATCGTTTCCCCCACACGCAGATCCAACCCGTTCGGGGTCAAGTTCTCGGCCTCGAACGGGTCCACGTTCAACGCATCCGTCCCGACAAGCTCCTCGATCGTTGCATCCGAGAGAACAGGCATCCCTGACTCGAAACGCGTCAACCCTATCCCCGTTTCGGCCAACGCTTCCACTGGAACCTCTGCACGCGTCTACGTGTCCAAGCGAACGATCTGCACCGGGCACGGCGCGTTCTGAACAAGCTCCCCCGCAACGCTTCCCACGTGGTAATCGTTCGAGGAACTCAACCGCCGCGTCCCGATCACGACCAAATCCCGCGGCCCCAACTCGTCCAGGACCTCCTCCACGACGCTATCCCGGCTCGCCACGCGCGTGTCAAGCTCCACATCCCACTTCTCACACACACCGCTTAAGAAGTCGAAATGATCCGTGTGAACCTCCTCCTCATCCCCGCGGGAGACGTGCAACGCGTGGATCGGGACGCTCAAGGCCGCTGCAAGCTCCGCCGCCCACCGTTGAGCATCGTACTCACGGTCGGTCCCCTGAACCGGGACAACAAGACGATCAACGGGTTGGAACACGCCAGCCTTCGGGCTCGTCATCACCCCCCACTAGGGCCTCCCCCCGGATGAGGCTTTCCAAACACCCCCTCCAAGGGGTCCTCCCGATAAGCTCAAACACCCCCCACACGCTTGCCCCCTCGCCTCGCATGCCCATCGACATCCTTCCTTGGATCCTGGAGCTGTTCAACCAGTACGGCCTCTACGCCATGTTCCTGCTCCTGATGATCGACGGCGCCATGCTCAACCCCATCCTCCCCGGCGAAGCCGTCATGATCCTCGCCGTTCGCCAACACGCCCACACCACCACAGATCTAGCCTTCCTCATCGGCCTTGCCACCCTTGCCGGCATCCTTGGCACCATCATCCTCTACACGCTCGCACGCATCGGCGGGCGACACCTCATCGACAAACACCCCCGCTTTTTCATGATGGACCAGAAAAAGCGCCAAGACCTCGAGAAAACCTTCGAGGGGTCCTTCGGGCAAAGCCTCGTCCTCTTCCTCCGCGTGATCCCCATGACGAGGGTCGTCGTCAACATCCCCGCAGGCATCGCCAAGATGAAGTTCGGCCGCTTCCTCGCCCTCTCCAGCATCGGCCTATTCATCTTCCACGCCGGGTTCATGTGGCTCGCCTTCGAGATGCAAACCCCCGATAGCCCCGTCGCGCTCCAAGCCTCGCACCTGCAAGAAGCCTACGCCAACCCCGCCTGGGAATTTTTGAAAACCAACGAAGCCCTCGTCGTCGCCACCGGCCTCCTCATCGGAAGCTACCTCTCCTTCAAAAGCAGCCGCCGCATGCTCAAATACCCCCTCAAAACCATGAGCAGCCTCCTCGGCTGGATCACGGTTCGAACCCTCCTCATCGCCAGCATCACCATCGCTGCCCTCTTGTTCTACGACCCCAGCATCGCCTTCGCACTCGCCACCGCCGGCGGCATGGACATCCACGTCATCGCCAACACCCTCACGATGGACCCGATCCGCGTCGCCGCCTACATCGCGACCATCGCCTGGACCCTCGGCATCCTCCTCTGGGGCTTCGAAGCAGGCGCCAAACGACGCCAACGAAAAGCCAAACACCTTGAAGAGGTCCAACTCGAACCCCTCGAAGACGAAATCACCACCGAAGAACCAGCCTAACCCCCTCAAGAGGACAAGAATGCGGAGGGCAGGATTTGAACCTGCGAACCCCTATGGGACAGCGCCCTCAACGCTGCGCCGTTGGCCATGCTTGGCGACCTCCGCATGACGGGATGCCGCCCTAGCGCGTTGCCCTATTTCAACGTGACGGGCCACTACGGAACAAGCGAGAACGTCGGCCCCGGAACCAACACCCCAACACCCAACACAAGCACCGTCGCCACCGACACCACCGGCATAAACGGCCACGGCCCCCGACCCTTCTGCAACAACGGCCGCAACACCAAGGCACCACCCTTCAACACCACCCAAAACGCCACCACCAACACCGGCGACAACAACGCAGCAGCAGCAGCGCACGCCCACACATCCGCCCGCGCCAAACTGAACAACACACCCACCCGTTCCCAACTCAAGACCCCCAACAACGCGATCAACCCCCACTTGATGGCATCCGTCTGCCACAACGCCCAGCCAGAACGCCAAGACGTGAACACATCATACGCAAGAACCCCCACCGTGAACAACACCCAAATCTCCAAGAACTCACGCTGAGCCGACAAGCGCTTGATATCCGAAAGCGTCGCCACCGCGAAGCTCCCCAACAAGAACGCCAACCCCAACAACTGCCATTGGGTCAACGCAAGCGAGACCTGCAACGTCTCCTCAACCCACGCGCTAACCAGAAGCACACCCTCGCTCACGGGGTTCGGGTTCTTGGCCTCTTCGAAGCTGCCCCGCCCTCTACTGGAGGTCCGCGGTCTTCTCTTCCACGCGCTTAAGCTTCTCCATGAGGATCCGGATGGCCTCTCGAAGCGCTTGCTTCGGGGTCAGCGACCCGTCCGTTTCGAACTCGAAGATGAACGCATCATCCCGCTGACCGAATTCAACGTTCTCGATCCTGTAACTGGTACCGATGTTGTACAGGAAATCGTGCGCAGCGATCTCGTCCGTGATCTCCGTGACCTCATCACCATCGAACGAGAGGACCCCCTCGGGGGCACGCGAGGCAAGCTCTTGAGCATCCTCGGCGTTTAGCTCCAGCGGTCCCGTCACGTCCACTGTTGGAACCTGACGGTACCCTGCGCCAACGACCGGTTGCCACTTGGCGTGGTTGCTGCCACGTCCCAGCTTGGCGGTGGCCTCCAACATCAACCGCTGATCTTGCCCTAACTTCACGATGGGGACATCGGGATCCGCGATCTGCAACGCATCCTCGCCCGTTGCGGGCTGAAGATCCTTCGCGTACACCGTCCCTGGGCCTTCATACGTGAGCGTGTAAAGGACCTGGAGCTCTTCCGGCTCTTCTTCCTCAACGGCCTCGGGTTCCCAGCCTGCGAACAAGCCTGGATCCGTCGGGACAGGAAGCATGCCCAACCTCTGAGCGATAACCTCGTCGAAGAGGGCAGATTTGTTATCGTAAATCGTGACCTCATCGATGGCAAGCTTTGGGACCTCCATCATGAGGGTGCGCCGAAGCGCGTTCACGAAGCTTGTGCTGGACCCGTCAAGACGGAACCGAAGCCAGCGGTCAGTGGCTTCCTGGACCTCAAGGTTCACACGCGGCGCCCCCTGCGGCCACCCTTCTTCCTCGTGGAATCGTGCGGGATAGGCGTGACATCCTCGATGCGACCGATGCGGATACCCGCTCGAGCAAGCGCCCGGATCGCGGCTTGAGCACCGGGGCCAGGGCTTCGGCTCTTGTTCCCACCGGGGGCTCGCACCTTCACGTGAAGCGCCTCGATGCCTTTATCCTCACAATCATCCGCAACGCGTTCGGCTGCACGCATGGCCGCGTACGGGCTTGCTTCATCTTTGGCAGCACGAACGACCATGCCGCCGCTGCACTTAGCGAGCGTCTCGGCGCCGGTCATGTCCGTGACCGTGATGATCACGTTGTTGTACGAAGCGTAAATGTGAGCGATGGCCCATCGAGTCATTCGTCACCCTCCTCCTTGGTTTCCTCGTCAGCCGCTTCGTCGGTTTCTTCAGCGGCTTCCTCGTCATCTGCTTCGACCTCCTCAGCTTCCGAAGGCTCATCATCTTCCTCATCGGTACCCGTTTCACCGGCCTCTTCGGCTTCGTCGACATCCTCTTCGGCTTCGTCGACATCTTCAGGACCAGCGCCGGGACCCTCAACGTCTTCCGTGCTGGGGCCTCCGTTGGGACCGCCGGGGATCTCCCCGCTTCGTAGCGGGTGAGCCGGGTTGTTCAAGGGGCTGCCTGGAGCGTACTGGATGCCTTGTTCTTCGGCTTGCTCGACGAGGTGCCCTGGCACGGTGACACGCCGGTCACCGATCGCGATGTGTCCGTGAACGATGAACTGCCGAGCTTGTCGGGGTGTGTGTGCGAGCCCTTTGAGATATGTGAGGGTTTGGAGTCGTCGAGAGAGGACCGCATCGACATCGAGGGCAAGCACATCGTCGAGGTTCGCGTCGCTCCCAAGGACGCCAAGGCGATCGAGTTTGCCGAGCAGTTGGTTGGCTTCTTTGATGCCTTGGGGGTCGTCTCGGAGGACAAGCGGGAGGTAGGATCGGGCTTGGGCGCGTTGGTCTCGGAGGAAGCTTTCGGCTTTCCAGAACTCCCGTTTGTTCTTGAGACCGTACTTGCGCACGTATTCGTCTTCCCGTTCGATCCGGTCGCCCTGCCAAGGGTGCGTGGGCTTGGTGTAGGTTCGTCGTTGACTTTTGGGGTCGCCCATGGTTCATCACTCCGAGGCTTTGGCTTGTTGTTCTGCTCGCGAGACACCAAGCGCGAGGCCGGTGCGTCCGTTGGCTCGTGTACGTTGTCCGCGGACTTTGCGTCCTTGTTCGTGTCGGACGCCTCGGTAGGCTTGGATCTTCTTGAGGCGGTTGATGTCCTCTCGGTGTGCATCGTCCAAATCGGAGCCAAGAAGGTGGAGAGGTTCGCCGGTTCGGACGTCTTTGCGTCGGTTGACCATCCATGTGGGGATGAGTTCTTCGACATTCTGGACGGCTTCTTTGAGACGGTCGACTTCCTCGTCCTCGAGGTCACCGATGCGCTGTCCACGGGGGAGGTCTGCATGGTCGGTGAGCACGGTGGCGATGCGGTCGCCTACGCCTGAGATCGCGGTGAGTGCGAGCGTGATTGGCTTGTGTCCGTCGAGGTCCGTTGCGTGGACCCGGACGATGTAGCTGAAGTCTTCAGCCTCCTCAGGGGTTTCCTCGGAGGCGGTTTCGGGTTCATCGTTGTCGGCCATTGGGATCCCTCGCGGCGTCACGGTCGTCGGCATGATGGCCTGACGCAACGCCTGAGTACCGCTCGATGATAGCCGTCTTATTTAAGCGCTATGGGGGTTCGTAGGGGGAGGGGTTAAAATTCGAAGAGGTTGGCTTGGTCTTCCTTTTCTTCCTCGTCGTTCTCGTCCTTGGTTTCTTCGTCTTGGGTGGGGG
>PWVY01000195.1 GCA_003561665.1 Thermoplasmata archaeon | reverse complement strand
GGTTTGAAGGATCCGTGAAGTCGATCAGGAGCGTCCCGGCACCGAAGAACGCGACCACCATGAGGTCACGATCCTCGTGCGGGATAAGCGTCCCAAAGTGCGATGTGCATCCAGCAGCGCCGAAGCCACCGTCCTCGGGGCTGGGCGGGTTCGTGGGGTAATGATGCTCAGGGCTTAACCACCCTTGCAATTGCGCGTCCGTCTCGTCCGAGATGTCGTAGAAGTACAGGTTCCCAACAGGCCCGCTGACGCTTTGCCCCGCGGCCTCGGCGTGCGCATCACAAGCGGGTGCTGCGCCACCGCCGGTCTCTTCGCCCACGATGAGGATGGTCCCGTCCGCGCTCGCGTACGCGGAATGGCTCCATTCGACGGGCGCCGTCGCCAAGCTGGGGAAATCCTCAACACCGTGGTGAACGGGGATGGTGCTGATGATCTCCGGGGTCTTCGGGTCCTCGATGTCCCAGATTTGCGTGACCTCAACGCCGGCACAGTATGCGCGGTACTTCTCCTCGCCGCGGTCAAGGTGCACGGTGATGTCGTGGCATCCGTACCCGTTCTCCCAGTTCTGCACGAGCTCGGGCTCTCGGGGGTCGGAGAGGTCGTAAATCTCCGTGATGCCGTCGGCCATATCATCCACGTTGTGCCCTCCGGCGCTGTTGGCGTTGTAGAGGATCGGCGTTCCAGGGACGATCCGCACGTTATGACTTCCCGCCTCGGGCTCTATGTTCGTGACGAACGCGGGCTCTTCAGGGTTCGTGATGTCCCAGATGCTGTTGACGCCGTAATCGCTTGCGAAGATGGCGAAGAGTTCCCCTTCGGGCGTGGGAAGGATCTCCACGCCACGGTGGACGGGCGCGTCATCCTCTGGGCTTACGAGCGTGCTGAGCGTTTGAGGGTTCTGAGGGTTCGTGATGTCGAGCACGCTGGTGGGGCTATCCCAGGCGGGGAGCACAAGGAGGCTACCGAAGATCGCGTGCCCTGCACCGCTGTCGACGCCCGAGGGAGCGCTTGCGACCCGCTGGATGCTTGCGGGGTCCGTGGGCGTTTCGATGGTGGGGATAGGCTCCCAGTACGGGGGGACCTCGTCCGCTTGGGGAGGATTGGTGAGGGTGGGGTAGTCGAAGCTTGGGTGAGGGACCGTGTGTGGGTTGTCCCAGAGTTGGTCCTCGCTTGCAAGAAGCCCCGTCGCTTCAAGGGTGTCGGCGGCGTCTGCTTCCAGGGCCTCGGGGTCTCCGATGCCGATGCACCCTGCAAGGGCTAGCGTGACGGCGAGGAGGATGGTCGTTGTGAGCTTGTTCATGGCCTGTTGCCTCCGGGCGAGGGACGGGAGTAGGGAGGCAAAAGGATTGCGGGGGGGGGCATCGTATCCCTGGACCGTTTCGACGCTTTCCCGCTCGTCGTTTCCTTTGTTGACCTTGAACAAGCCTTCACCGGGCGATGAACGATCGTTCCTGAACGCCTCTTAAGGTGTCTATCCGAGACAGTAGCACCTCCCAAGAGGTGTTGCAAGAATGGAAACCAACCGAACCCGGAAGACGCTCATCACGAGCCTTCTAACGATCGCGCTCGCGACGGGCGTGGGGGCCTACGGGACCTTCGCGTACTTCAGCGACTCGGGCGAAAGCGTGGACAACATCTTCACGTCCGGTACGCTCGATCTGAAACTCGACGGTCAAAACGACGTAGGCGCCATCGTCACGCACAGCAACTTCGCACCTGGAGATGTCGTCAACGGAAGCCTCGTGCTCAGCAACGAGGGAAGCATCTCCAGCTATGATGGAGACGATCACACCGTCGTCCTCGACATGAACGCGACCCTGGACGCGATCAGCAGCGAGGGCGGCGCCACGGACATGCCCACATACCTCGAGGTCACCACCCTCACGTACGACGGCGACGACCTGCTCCCCATGATCCCCGACGACAGCGGGAACGGGTACGTTGACCTCGCCGATTTGGCCAACAACCCCATCGAAGGCCTCGACGACCCCGGCCAAGCCGGTAAGGTCCTCGAGATCGAGATCGGCTTCCACACCAGCGGCGGCAACGACCTTCAAGGCGACAGCGTCGACGCGACCTTCGCGTTCACGCTGCAACAACAGTAGGCAACGCCCCACGGAAGCAAACCCCTCCCCGGCCCGCCGCGGTAACCCCGCGGCGGGGCTCCCCCCTTTCCCTCTCACCGGTGAACAACCATGAAACGGAGCCGCCATCTCACAACTGGGCTCATCCTCCTCGCCCTTGCCCTAGCGGCTCCCATCGTGGCTTACATCCAACCCAACGTCGCGGGCGCGGACGAAGCCCGCATCGTCCTCTCCGGAAGCATGGAACCCACGCTCGAACCCGGCGATGTGGTCTTCATCCAACACGCCACCATCGACGACGTCGAAATCGGTGACATCATCACCTTCCGCTCCCACGTCGGGCATGAGACCCCCTACACGCACCGCGTCATCGACATCACGCACGACGAGCGCGGCACGGTCCTCACAACGCAAGGCGACGCCAACGCGCACCCTGACCCCATGTACGTCAACGATGACATGCTCATCGGGACCCTCCACTTCACCATCCCCAAGCTCGGTTTCCTCATCAACGGAGCCCAAAGCCAACTCACGCCCCTGATCCTCGTCGTCCTCAGCATCCTCACCGTCGGGTACGAAGTCAACAGACTCTTCGCCCATCCACCCCAAACCGAGGAAGCGTCCACCGGAACAGGCGCCTCCTTCCAGGTGGTGAACCAACGGTGAAACGCATCCTCTTCGCCGCGTTGCTCCTCCTCGCCGCCGGCGCCTCCTACGCCCACATCGACGGCACCCTCGCCGGGTTCACGGACACCGGCACCGGGACCGGGAACTTCACCGCCAACACCGGCACCCCCGACCCCGGACACGCCTACGAAGACATCCACAACACCGGAACCTTCGTCAACGGAACCGACAAGAAGATCGAAACCCACCAACTCGAAAACGGGTACACCGTGACGAACCCCACGCACGGGCTCGTCATCCCCGAAAGCGTGGGCCCCCTCGAAGCAGAACCTGACTTGACCCTCACCGCCGGGACCGAACGCGGCCACCTCATCATCGACGTCGAACTCACCGCCGGACGCGACCTCATCCTCGAAGCCGGAGGACCCATCCAAGCACAAACCCACGACCACAACGCCGGTCGCGACATCCTCATCACCACGCACGACACCCTCACCCTCGACGATGCGCACCTACACGCCGGACGCGACGTGCACCTCAACACGCACGCCACCCTCAACCTCCACCAAGGCACCCTCACCGCCGAACGAACCCTCGACATCACCACGCACGAACGCGCCAACCTCCAACACGCCACCCTCACCAGCGACCGCGAGATGACCCTCACCACCGGCAGCACGAGCGCCTACCAAGCCACCCTCACCAGCGACCGCGAGATGACCATCACCGCCACCAACGGCCCCGCCGCCTTCGGCCACGCCACCCTCACCGCAGGCCACGAACTCACCCTCCAAAGCCACACCGATGCCCGCCTCACGGATGCCACCCTCACCGCCGTGCAACCCATCCACATCCAAAGCGACGAGGACGTCATCGTCACGCGAGCCACCCTCGACACCCTCGGCACCAACCACGAGATCCTCCTCACCGCGGGCAGCGCACAAGATGCCATCTTCGTGCAAGATGCGCGGTTCCTCAACCAAGACGAGACCGCGCTCGCAGCCCCCCACGGCGTCGAGATCGTTGGAGACCCCTCACGAGGAAGCGTCGAGTACGCCGGATCCGCCTAAACGAAGCCCAAGCTCGCTTCGAACAACGGATCCAAAAAGCACGCTCCAAAGAACAAGGAATGGAAGCCATAGAGGCCTCTACGAAGGAATTAAGGTGGAGGGTGGCCCGGGCCCTTCAGGCCCGGGCCGGGGGGTTTTGTGGGGGGGTGCGGGGACGAAGTGGGAAAAATCCCGGTCCCCGCAAATCAAAGAAGACACTCATCCCCTTTATGCGTTATGGTAAGGGTGGTATCTACGTCGAGCCAAGCTGCCACGGGCCATTTTCCCCACGCGAACGCTCCTATCACAGCCAAAGGGCTGAGAAACAACCTTCAACGCATCCACCACAACCGTTAAACCCGCCCATTCTGCCTCATCGAACGATGCGGACGAACACGGCCCTCATCGGGCTTCTCATCCTCCTTGCTGGCCTCGCCGGTTGCCTCGCGAACGACGCGCCCCAAGGGCCTACGGGCATGGGCGAAGAAGACCACGAAGCCCTCAATGAGAGCGCGATCGGTTACACCGAGCCCCGCTGGATCGAAGGAGGAACCTCTTTCGATGAAGCCACCGACCTTGACCCCGTTGGCCTGTACGGATCCAACCTCGCCGACGGCGACCACTACTACAAGTTCCACACCGACCAAGGCGACCCCATCAACATCGAGATCCGCCCCTTCTGCAACACGAACGATTGCCCCGTGCTTCACGCAGGAAGCCTCGGCATCAATCAAGAAGAGATGGAGACCCGCATGAGCTTCCAACTCCTAAGCCCCGACGGGCTCCTCCTCGACACCCCCAACTCGAACCCAGGAGACTCCCGCATCATCATCGAGAACGCCCCCACCACCGGCGAATACCGCTTCCACGTCACCAGCGAGCACGGCTTCACCGGCGAATACAAATTCTGCTTCCTCCTCGAACCCCCCAACGAGCACCCCTGCCCCGACATCGGAGAACGCCCCCAAGAGATCATCTTCGGCGGAAGCCTCGGCGACGCCCACACCAACGTTCTCCTCATCCCCCCCACGCACGGGGACCTTGCCAACCCCAACGGGCCCACCGCGCTCGACTACCTCGACGCCGCCGTCACCGGCATCCACGAATGGGTCAACGCCCTCCACGCCTTCGCCGACGATTACCCCGAATACGACTACCTCCGCGAGATCACCGTCAACATCCAACTCTTCGACGGCCCCCAACACACACAAGACTACGACATCGTCATCACCTACGTCGAAACCGGCGGCCCCATCTTCCGCGGCGCAGCCAGCCCCTGCCTGGATGGCCCCCGCTGCATCGTTCTCTCCCTCTTCTCCCAAAGCCCCCGCGCCGGGCAAGTCACCCCCGACTACCCCACCTACAACGACATGCACGCCGTCACCATGCACGAATTCGCCCACGTCTGGGGCCTTGGCCACACCCTCACCTGGACCCACGAACACGGACCCGACCTGATGAACAGCCCCGCCCCCTTCGTCTACGGCGACGGAGCCCTCGGAGGCGGCACCCTCGACGACCCCAAAACATGCATCTCCACCCTCAACCTCTACGGCATGGCCCTGATCTTCGGGTTCCTCGACACCGACGCCACCCCCGAAGAATGGAACAACCAACTCCCCAACACGTACGAACTCCCCCCCGAGATCCCCTACGAATGGTACTGCACCGACAACCACGCAACCCAAACCACCCACACCAACCCCAACGTGCACATCAACGACCCCAACGGGCTCCTCCCCACGCTTGAACCCTAACCGGGAACAGCCCGATACCGCCGCATCGTACCGAACACCGTATCCGCCACCCCCACCTCCTCAACCACCCCGAACCCCGCCTCCTCCAACAACCCAGGCAAAACCCCCTCCCGATGCGCACGCGTCCGATCGAACCCATCCAACGCCCGCACCAACGAGAAACCCAACCCCGTCAACACGCCCGACGGGGACCCCCAATCCGCGAAATGCAACTCCCCACCAACACCCAACACACGACGCACCTCACGAAACGCCGCAACCTTCTCCGAACGCGTCAAATGATGGAACACCAAGCTCGACAACACCCGATCGAACACCCCATCCTCGAACGGAAGATCCACCGCTGATCCCCGAACCAACTGAACCCCCGCACCGGCCTCTTCCACCTTCCACGACGCACGAGCCAAGATCCGATCATCCACATCCACCCCCCCGATATCCCCCCCAGGCTCATGCTTGAAAGCCTCCAACGCAAGCGCAGCCGACCCCACCCCCACATCCAACACCCGAACGCCCGGTTCAAGCCCCGCCTGCTCCACCAACGGCCCCCTCCATGCATGCTCCCGCATCGTCAACCGCATCAACACATCATACAACGGGGTCAACCGATCGAACCCAGCCGCCGGAACATACCCACGCTTCGCCACACGGGAACAACCCCCTCCTGTCCCTTGAACATGAGCTTCGTACAGGCCCCGCCGTGGAAAGTTAGCCCTGGGAAGAGAGGGGGGAGGTGCCCCGATCCATGAGGAAGGCAGGAGACGCGGACGGAGCATCCGTAGGTCAACGACCGGGGCAGGAACAGCCGAGCGAAACCATCGGCCGCTCCGCCCTCGAACTTCACCATCAAGTACTTGGTCTCCGCGGCAGCGCAAGCGCACGGTTTCATCGCCGAAGAAAAAGCATCACGCAAGCCAAGGGCATCGCGAACGGACTCCTGATGTGTGCACGTGGCCTCGGGAGCGAGAATGAAGCAGACGCCGCAAGAGGCTCCCGAGGCGAGGAGGGGCTGCCCCGTCCCGAGATGGAAGGCAGGGAGACGCGTATGGAACAGGGACAGGACAGGAACGTTCGACCGTTCCATGATGCCACTGCATCTTGAAGTATAAGGCCCCGGCGGCTATGCAAGACATAGGTTTCCTCGTTCGATGCTCCCGTAATGGAGAGGTCCGCTGGGCCCCACGCTTAGGGAGCCAGCCCCAAAGGGAACACGGCTTGGACAGCGGAAAGCGCGACCTGACAGAACATGTTCGCTTAGGGGAACCTGTTCAGGCCCGAAGCACCCATCGGGCCAAGGTCAAAGAGATGAAAGGCCTCGTCTTCGACCTGCTCAAGAAACGCATCGTTGCAGACCACGGCATCAAGGCATGGGGAACGATCCTCGACCAGGCAGGGCTTGAAGGTGGCTATCAAACGCAAGAAAACTACCCACATCAGGAGCTTTTAACCCTCTTGGAAGCAGCCAAACCCTACACCCGACGCACCGGGCGAGACGCCCAGCGGTGGTTTGGCCGAAGGGCCTTCCACCAACTCGCCGGCGAGTTCTACCACCTCTTCAGGGACCACGACTCGACCGTCAGCTTCGCGAAAGCCATCAACACTCACGTCCACCCCGAAGTGCGAAAGCACTACCCCGGAGCCGAGCTACCCGTCCTCCACCTCGACAACGACCCCCCCAGCGGAGACCTCTTGCTTCGCTACGACTCCCCCCGCGGCTTGTGCAGTTTCGCAGAGGGCATCCTTGAGGGCGTGGGCAACCTCTACGGCGAGAAGGTCACCATCGACCAACCCCAGTGCGTGCACAAAGGCGACCCGCACTGCGATCTCATCCTCATCACCGAAGGCCAAGTCGACGAAGCTCCCTTCGAAACGCTTGGTTCTACCCATCGAAGGGGGACCCTAGCGCGCCGACAAAGAGGCTAGGCGAACCCGGGGTTGAGTATGTCCGGCGATCGGCGTCCAACCACCGTCAAAGAGCCATCCCTCGACAAGCCCAAAATCGGGGAAGAGCACCGAATACCACGATTTTGTGGAGGTGTTCCTCTGAAGGGTAAACGAAGAAACGGGGGGACCCCCCCCTCGCGTCCCTCCAGAGAACCGTCACGGGCCGGAAGGGATTCGTCCAATTCCTCTGGAGGAGAAGGGGTCGATGGAGCCAAAACCGCTGTTCCATCGGTCCCTGGAATCTCTCATAGCGTCGAAAAATCCGACGCCTCCTCTCTCCATTTTTCACTCACCCCAGCGCAAGCCAAGCGCCTCGAACGCCAACTGATCCGCGCGGCCAAGAACCCCCGCCTCGCCGAGATGGGGATCCCACCCTCCTGGCCCGTGGCCCTGGCCGCCCACCTCCACGCAGCACGGAAGGAATGGCTAGACCCCTGACCGAGCACCCGTGACGTAGCAACCAAGGAGTGTCAACCAGGATGTCAACCCCCCCGCCCTCCCGGTCACGCCCCCCTGCCGTTGACGAGGTTGACGCGGAAGTCAACCACCCCTTGACATCACCACAGGGGGTGACCCAATAACCACCACACCCAGCGTCACCCCCGCCCAACAACGCGTCCTCGAACGCCTGTACGAAGGCAAGTACGCCGCCGCCATCGCCGACGAGCTCGACGTCACCCGACAAGCCATCCACAAACACATCCAGAACCTCAAGAAGAAAGGCCTCATCCAAGAGAACCCCGGAGAGACCGCATTCTACCGACGAAGCCTCGGACCTGGGACGTCCATCAAGATCTACGGCCTCACCCCCGAAGGCATCCAAGCCCTCCGACAGGTCCAAAACGGCGATGTCAACGAGAAGTTGACAACCCCCTCACCGGGGCCGGGTGACGCCGTCAACCCCACCCCCATCCACAACGCCCCCGACACCCGAGAACCCCAGATCGAAGTCCACAACTTCGAGGTCAAGATCCCCGTCGTCGAACTCG
>PWVY01000273.1 GCA_003561665.1 Thermoplasmata archaeon | reverse complement strand
TCCCCCACCGTGAATCGTAACGTCACATCCTGAACATGGCCCTCCATGTTCCCCGATGCCCTCTCCCCGACCCAATCCACCGTGAACACGGCCGGTTCGAAAGACGCATCAACCACCCAATCCGACATCGGTCCCAGGTGAAGCTCGACCGACGTCTCTGTGCACGCACACACCGTGGCCGCCGGCGTCCCCGGATGCATCGTGTGCACCGTCATCGCAACCTCGTACTCTCCTGGAAGCTCCTCAGGTGCCTCCGTGATCGCACCCTCGATGACTGCGATGCTGTCCTGAGCAACAGCACCCCCAGCGAAGAGAAGAACAACCAACGCGACGCATACGCACCAGAACCCAGCCCAGCGACCGTTCATACCCCAGCCAGCTTCCCTTGACGGTATAAGGCTTCTAGATGAGCTGTTTAACCGTTCATGGAAGATCGAACACGTCCCCCGGCGCTGGCGCTAAGACCCGAGACGCCACGCTTTCAAGGTCCTCAACCAAAGGCTCCGGCGTGTCCGTATGACACACCACAACCGTCTCCGGGCTCACCCCCTCCGCGAACGAGACCAAATCCGAGTGACCCGCGTGACCGCTGAAATCGAACTTTTCAACGTGCGCATTCACCGTAACAACGCGCTCATCCAACGGGATACGCCCCGTTTTCAACAACTCATGACCCCCTGTACCCTCAACCTGATACCCCGTCAACAACACGCTACTTTTGGGATCATCATGCATCCCTTTCAGATAACTGATCACCGGGCCCCCCTCCAACATGCCGCTGGTCGTCACGATCACGCGACCCGGCTTGCACACGTTCTTCCTGTGCCCATGCCCCTTCACACGCTCCGCCGCATCGTACGCCTTCTTCAACGCCTTCGCATCGCGCAAGGACTCCGGGTGTTTGAGGAAGATCTCCGTCACGCGCGTCCCCATCCCATCCACGTACACCGGAGCATCCACCTCTTCGAGAACCATCAGGAGCTCTTGGGTGCGTCCAACCGCGAACGCGGGCACCACGCACACGCCCCCCGCTTCAACGGTCTCGCGAACGCGTGAGAGGAACGCTCGCTCGATCGATTCCCTTGGTTCGTGCTCGCGCCCTGCGTACGTGCCCTCGAGGACGAGCGTGTCCGCTCCCACAGGGTTCGCCCCGTTCACCAACCGCGTGGGAGGAACGTTCAGATCCCCCGTGAACAGGAGGGACGAGGGGCCTTGCACGCGATACATGGAAGAGCCGGGGATGTGCCCGCTGTCCTCGGCTTGCACGTGCCAGCTCCCCACATCGAACGGGGAACCCCATCGGATGCGCCGGGCGCTTGCTTGCAGCTGATCGATGGCGAACTCCGGGTACGGGTCGCCGTACCCCTCCAACCGGTGCACCTTCAAGCAATCCTTGCACAGCAAATCCGCCGTCTCAAGCGTCGTCGCGGTCCCGTAAACGGGCGCGTTGTGTTCGTGCGCGATCACGGGCATCATGCCCGAGTGGTCCAAGTGAGCGTGGGTGAGCAGCGCTGCATCCACCCGGGGGGCGGGTTTCGGGTACAAGGGCGGATCCTCGGGAGCTAACCCGTAGTCGAGGAGGAGAGAGGAACCTCCGCTGGAGAGGACGAACCCTAACCGTCCGACCTCTCGGGCGCCCCCGAGGAACGTCGCCTGCACAGGGTTACACCCTGCGGTACACGATCAACCCGAACATGGCGAGCACGGCCAAGAACACGAGCAGGAACCACCAGTACGTGGTGACGAAGTCCCCAAGGTTGGCCGCGCGCGCGTCCGAGATGCTTTGCGTGCTCGCATCGAAGTGCGTGTCCACGTTCCCATCCCCCGTCGTGTCCAGCTTGTACACGTCACCGTCGCGGACGATGTCCGTGACCAGGGCAGGGGATTCGCGCGGGTTCACGAACGTGTCGTAGAACGTGTCCCCGTTCGTGTCCGTGATCAGGTCACGGTGACCGTCCCCGGTGAAGTCGAAGCTGGCGGCAGCGAACACGTCGTCGGGGCCTGGCGCGTACACGGCGTCGATGCGCCCATCGAAGTTCGTGTCCAACGGGTAGTCGGGTTGACCATCGTCCGTCATGTCCGCGGTGAAACGGATGGTGTTCTTGTTGGCTCGGTCGGGGTCGAAGTAGGTGTCCCCAAGGCCGTCACCGGTCGTGTCCACGATGTGCTCGGTGCGCCCATCTCCGTCACCGTCGATGGCGTGGAGGCCTTCGACGCGTTCGATGTCCTCGGTGATCTCGCCGCGTTCGACGAGGCTGGGCTTGGGATCAACGAAGACCTCTTACCCGTCGCTGACATCCCGGTTCAGGTCCACGGCCAGTTCAAGGTGCCCGTCGTCGTTGATGTCGATGGGTTGGTAGCGAACGAGGTTCGTTTCCACGGGCACGGTGTCTGTGGGGCTAGCACCATCGGGTGTCTGGCCCAGGCTGGTGGCTCGGATCACGGTGGTCTCGCCGTCCACGGGGACAGGGCGCTCGCTGGGCCCGGGAACGTGAACGTGAACGATGACATCCTCAAGACGTTCTCCCGGTTCGAGCAGAGGCGTGGTATCCCCTTCCAGGCTCGTGGATGCTTCCCAGGTCGGGTTGGGTGCCTCGTCTCCTTCGAAGGAGATGCGGATCTGGTCGTCGCCGTTGCCCTCGTTGATGAGGGTCAATCGGTATTCGACGTTCTCCCCGGGGAAGGCATCCTTCGCTTGAGCGCCTTCAACGAGGATGCGCACAGCGTGATCGTGAATCGCGGCGTCCAACACGACGCTGTGTGAGACCTCACGGTCCCCCACGGTGGACGCGGTCAGCACGATGCTCTCCACGTGCGCCTCGGGCACTTCATCCGGAGCTCGGACCTCGACGAAGATGCGCTCGAAGGAGCGCTCGGCGACCTCGACGCGGTCGCCAGGGATGGGTTCACCGTCGGCGTCCTGGATCGTCATGGTCCATCCGCTGGTCTCGAAGCTGGCATCTATGTCGTACTCCGCGGGCGCGTTGCCAGGGTTCTCGACGCGCACGGGGAAGGTGATGTTCGAGCCGCGCTCGATCACCTGTTCATCGTCTTCGGCGACAAGGCGAACAGCGGTTTCCCCGATCACGCTGGCGTGCCCAACGCTTGTAGCGATGTTGCCTTCTTCGTCCGTGGCTTTCAGCGTGAAGGGGAACGTGCTACCTTCAAGGATATCCTCAGGGGCTTCGATAAGGTACGTGAAGGTTTCCGAGCTGTCGGCTTCCACCGTCACGGTCGCGTTCGTGTCAGTGAGCGTTGTCTCGAAGCCCAGGGGCGCGACGAGTTCACTCATCTCGACTTCCTGGTCCGTGTTCGCGTCGTTCACGATGGTGAACCCGAGGGAGGCTTCCCCTCCAGGCCCGATGCGTACGGGCTCGTCGGGGCCCTCCAACGAGAGCGTGCCTTGCGGGACGACATCCACCGCGTACGTGACGCTTTGCGTGGGGAAGGGTTCCTCAGTGGGGCTCCCGTGATCAGCCGTGATGTCCACGTCGATGTTCGCCGGAGCATCCGCACCGCTGGGGATGTCAAGATGCAAGCTCACGGTCTTGCTCGTTCCTCCCGTGATGCCAACGGTTTGCTCCCTCACGATGGGGTCATCATAGACGCCCGGGGTTGCCGTTGCTTCGATGGTGTACGTATCGCGGGTTGCACCGGTGTTGAAGATCTCAAGCGCGAACGCGACCTCGCCGCCTTGCTCGGCTTCAAGTTCAACGACCCCGGGATCCACGTCGAAGGCAAACTCTTCACCTACCTGGATGCCCACGCTGAGCGTGTCCCTTACGCTGGAATCCTGGGATGATTCCGCCAGGATCGTGAAGGTCTCTCGATGGTCCTCTTGCAACCCTTCAGGGATGCTCTTGATGTGTAGTTCAGCTTCGAGGTGCCCGCCTGAGACCTCGTGGAACGCTTCGGGGCCATAGCGGGGTTCGTCGGGGTCATCATAGGCGAAACGCGCAGGGTACAGGAGCTCCCCGTCATCCAGGGGGAGGGCTTGCGCGTTTCGGGGAACGATCTCGATGTCCCATCCGTCCGTGTTCCCGATCACGCTGATCTTGGCCGGGTCGTAATGCCCGCTCTGGAGCGATACGCTGAACGGCAAGACCGCGGGATCCTCCTCGCTGACAAGGTCAGGGTTCACGGGCAAGTGAGTGGGAAGGCTCACGAGCGTCTCGTTACGCATGGTGAGATCCTGCAGCGCGAGGTTCGCAGAGGCGGTGGGACTCATCTGGTCGTGTGTTCCGCCATGGTCTTCGCCAGGGTGAAGCGAGTAGACGCGGGTTTCCGTCCCGATGAGGGTGGACTCTGTTGTACCCGGGATGCCTACCCTCACGTTGTTCTTGTAATTCTCCCAGTCGCACTGGCTTACGAACGGTTGGTTCGGGTTGACATCGTCCCAGTAGTTGGATTCACCGTCGTACGAGACGCGGAGGAAGAACCGTGTCATCTCGCCGGGTGCGAGTGTGAACTCCGAATCCATGGCTTCCTCGCTTCCCGGGTTGTCCCAGTCGATTGAGGAGACGAACGCGGTGCCTTCGAAGCGGTCGGAGAGGATGTTCGTGCAGCTGGAGGACGCGCCGAACGTGCCGCCGACCTCTTCGATGCGGATGTCTTCGGCAAGGTCGCCTCGGTTCTCGACTTGGAAGATGTGGTACGTGTGGTTGGTGAAGTCCGCACAGTTGCGTTGGTATTGCGCGGAGGGGTTCCACCCATCAGGATCCTCGCACGTGTCACTGGCACCGGTGGGTGCACCGCTGATGTTGAATTTGCCGAAACGCTCGCTTATCGTGGCCTTGTCGTTCGTACCAAGGAGCGCCGTCGCGGACAAGTCTCGCACGGAGTCCACGAGGACCGTGACGGTTTCTTGCCCTCGAGCGTCCGTGTTCTCTGTGCTGTGAGCTTGAACGTCGAAGCTGAGCTCTTGCCCGGCTTCGACGAGGTTCGTGGTCGTCACGTCGATGGGCAAGCGCGTGACATCGCCGGGTGCCACGTTGGGGAAGGTTCGTTGCGGGAAGCTTGCATCGAACACGTCCGAATCGTCCGGGTCGAACGATTCGTCGACGAAGCTTGCGCGCAACTCGTCCGTGGCGGTGCCTCGATTCCATAGGAACACGTTGATCTGCGTGGTGCGGTCCACGCCCACATGGTATGGGTCCTCCCTCACGACGAGCACGTCAACATCGCGCGTGGTTCGGTCCGTGATCGTTGCTTCAAGCGTCTTCGTCTCGGTGCTGTCCGCTGTGAGGCTTTCCGCGTTCAGGGCGACGCGCGCGGCGTCTCCGATGGTCGCTTGCGAGGGGGGTGTGATGGTGACACGGATGAGGGCTGTTTCGCCTTCGTTAAGCGTGACGCGGTCGTTCGCGTCGACGCCTCGTAGGTTCACGCTCCATGGGGCCCCGCCTTCGCTGAAGCGGAACTCGGTGTCGAGTTCGAACGTCTCCGTGGTAGGAGCTTCGTTGGTGAGTTGGAGCAAGAACGTGCTGCTTGAACCGGGCATCATCTCGTGTCGGTCGTTTTCACCAGGGACCGTCTCCAAGCTGAACCCGAAATCACCCATGGCTACGGTTGTTCCGGCGTCGATAGCGCGCTCTTGAGCGCCTACAAGGAAGCCCGAGGCCGTGAGCGTGTGGGGGCCTTCTTGGAAGTTCGCTTGGTCCGGGTCGTAACTCCAAACGGGTTCCCCGTCGATGTGGGGGAAGCGGTAGACCTGGAGGGCGTCGTTGTTCGAGGACCATCCATCGATCGGTTCGTACGTGACGCTGAATCGATCTTCATCGGAGGCAGGGTGAAGGTTCATCAAGGTTCCTTCAGGGTTCTCGATGGTTCCTTGGATGCCATCCTCGGTCTCGAACGCTCCAGCACCAAAGGCGCTTCGTAGGGCAATGTGCCCGGCCATCACTCGCTCGTCATCGGGAGCGAAGGGGTCGAAGATCGATTGGAACGTGTTGGTGTGGTCGGTCGTCCAGAGGGCTTTCTCGACGACTTGGTTCGTAGATAATCGGACACTGCTGTCATACTCTTCCGCACCGTAAAGGATCATCCAGTTGAGGTCACCCCCGGATTGTGCGATGGACGGTGCTTCGGCGAAGATCTCGACGATGAGCGTTTCACCAGCGTCGACGTGGATGGGGTTGTCGAGATCGACGCCAACCGTGACGCGTTGGGATCCTGTTTGCGTCATGGTCCCGCTGTGACCGCAGGATTCGGTGGTCGCGATGCTTCGGGAGATAACGTCGCCTTCTTCGACGCCTTCTAACGGCGCGCTGGGGGCTTGGGCGCGTCGAAGTTGCATCGTGAACTCAAGATCTTGCCCTACGAGGTTCGTGCATTGTTGGTTGGCGTTGTAGTGGAAATCGTACACGATCGCGTTGCTGCCTGCTCGGATCGTGAAGGGGAACTCTGCGCCTTGCCCTCGGATCGCTTCATCCACGTGGTGATCGCCGGAATCCGCGCTCAAGGGGCCAAGGGCCCGTTCGGGTTCTGTGTCCATGACGAAGCGCGCCATCGAGTCCGCATCTTGGGGTACGATGACGGATTCTTGCACCACGTTTTGGGTTTGACGATCCGCTGTGCTGCTTGTTGGAACATCCAACCGGGCCGAACAGAATGGCGTGTACGAGTTGCCTTCGCCTTCATCGTCGTCTGGTTGAACCTCACAAGCGGAGCTGCCTTGGTCGTAATCTTCCTCCCAGAGGTAGAGGTTCACGCTCCCGATACGGGTGGGCGTGAAGTCTACAGGGATGGAATCATCGTCATCGTCGTCTTGCGCGGTTCCTGCTGGCGCGAAGAAGACCACCGCGCCGACGGCCAGCACGAGGGCCATCAGGAAACCTGCTTTTCGTGAGAAGCGCATGCTTACGTCACCTCGTCATGGTGGGGGTCTTCCTTCGTCACGAGGGAAGGCCCGGAAGTCAAACGGCGGGGAGGTTGTTCTAACTTAAAGGTTGTCATGCTATGTCCTCCTGTGCAAGGTCCAGGCCACAAGCAGCGCGGAGAGCGCTGCAAGACCGGGTAGCGGTGAATCCGCCCGTTGCGGGTCATCATCCTCGCCGTCCGCGGCGAGGGTGGGGTCCACGGTCCCGACGGCGATGCTTGTTGCTTGGACGCCCTGGGGCGTCGTGGCAAGGAGCTGGACCCGAAGGGTGTCGGCGGTGACGTTCGCGGGCGCCGTTATCTCCACGTTGACGCTCGTATCCTCGCCGGGAGCAAGGCTCACGCGGTCACGGTCAAGAGCGATGCCCCAGGTGCCAGGCCCCAAGCGCGTCCCGTCATCGTCGATCTCACCGGCGTCCAGCGTCACGTTCGTGGCGACGCTACCGAGGTTCGTCAGGGAGAACGCGTAGGGCGTCGTGTGCCCTGGAGCCATAACTTTCGTGATGCGCTCGGGTTCGATCTCGAGCGCTTCGAACGGGTTCACGGTGAAGAGGATACGTTCCGCGGTGGATGCCGTCTCCGTGCTGGCGCGCACGATAATGGGGTTCATCGTCCCGTCGTCTGCCGCTTCGGGGATGGTTGTGTCCAGGCGGATGCTCGTCGTGGCCCCTTCCGGGACCGTGATCTGACCCTGCGGGGTGAGTTCAACCGGCCAGGCGTCCCCCTTGGTGGGGCTTTGGTGCACGCTGAGCGTGGCCGTGGTGTCCGTGTTCCCACGGTTCGTCACGAGAAGCTGCGCCGTGGCGGTTTGTCCTTGTACGACGGCGCGCTCGCTTAGGGACCCGGGCTCCAGGCGCATGTCAAGTTGAGCCGTGCGGCCGATATCCACTTGTAGGGTGCCCTCCACGTCGACCCGGGGAAGGGTCCAAAGCTCGACGGTCACGTCCACGACGCCGGCGTGGTGGTTCCTTGGGACCTCCGCGATGGCTTGCACCGTCACGTTCTCTCCTGGTAGCACGGTGAACGTTTCCGGAGCGAAGGCGACATCGATCTGGCTCGTGGTCGCGACCAGGGAACCGGTGAGGACGGCGGCACCCGTGTTCTCCACGGACAGGTCCACACTGGCAGCATCCCCGGGTGAGATGTTGGGCACGTCATCGATCTGCGTTATGGTGGCTTCGCGATGCACGTCTAGAGCTGTCACGTGGCTTGCGGGGAGCGTCGTCGTGGCGGTCTCTTGGACGGTTGCATCCACGAGGGCAAGGCCTAAGCCGGTTCGGTTCGCGACGAGGAGGTCCGAGCTTGGGAGCGTCCATAAGGGTGATCCATCGCGGTGGAACGCCTCGGTTGCTTCAGCGAGCGCGTACACGTATCCTTGGCGTTGGAACGCGTCCTGGATGGTTCCGTTCACCGTGGTGGACCAGCGTTCCTCAAGGCCTTGCGTGTACCGCGTGAGGGTGTCACCGCTTCCCGCTAGGATGAACGACCCGTCGGGGTTCGCATCCACGGTGGCGGTCCCGTTCCCGGCCATGGCGGAAGCGCTGGACCCGTCCATGGCGAGCGTCGTGACGGTCCCATCGAAGCTCCCGGCAAGACCGAGGCCTTGGTTCGTGATGGCTGTGCTGTTGACGATGCTGCCGCGCGTGTCGTGAAGGATGCGCTC
>PWVY01000200.1 GCA_003561665.1 Thermoplasmata archaeon | reverse complement strand
TGACGCGCCATGGCGCGACGCATATCGGGGGGAAGCTCGACGTCCTTGATCTCCACCATGGACACCTTGATCCCCCACGGATCCGTCGCCTCATCGATGGTGATTTGAAGCTCCTCGTTGAGTTTCTCACGTTCCGCCAGCAACTCATCCAACTCGGCCTTCCCCAGAACGCTTCGAAGCGTCGTTTGCGCGATCTGGCTCGTTGCCACCCGGTAGTTCTCGACCTCGACCGTCGCATCCTCTGGTTCGAGCACGCGGTAATACACGACCGCGTTCACGCTCGCAGGAACGTTGTCCACGGTCATGATCTCCTGCACCGGGACATCGTGCGTAATCACGCGCAGATCTACCTTCACCATCTTGTCCATCAAGGGGATGATGAAGAACAGGCCTGGCCCTTTGGCACCGATCAAGCGACCTAACCGGAAGATCACGCCCCGCTCGTACTCATCCACGATCTTGATCGCGCTGATCAAGAACAAGATCAACACGACCCCCACAAGCAAACCGACGAAACCCATCTCGCCGGGCACCTGCAAGAGCCATGACGCGGCGGACGCGAGGAACAAACTCAACCCCATGCAAGCACCAACCACGGATGGGGTACATAACCTGTTTGACCCTTTGATGGGCTATCGAAGGGGTTTCCACGACCGGGACCTCGCCTGTACACTTATACGCTCCAAAGGGCGAGGAACGAGTGGTGCCGTCATGGACATCAAGGAGCTCATGAGAACGTACGTGTTCATCAACGACCCCAAGGTCCGCCAGATCACCACGAAGTTCGGTGCCGTCCTCATCGCGCTTGGCGGCATCGCGGGCATCGCTTGGTTGGCTGTAGGCCTCGCCGATGACGGCACCCAAGACCCTGGTGCTGCAGCCGAGGCCGTGGACGATTACGACGAGTCCGAGTGCATGCACGAATCCGAACTCACCGCTTGGCAACTTGAGAACGCGGACATCCTATCCGGTGAACACCACACTCATCACCGTGCAGACGGGACCGTCTGCGTCTACCACTAAGGTTCCCGAGGCCCCTGGCGTCTCGACGCCTCGGCCTCCTCCTGGCTCCCTTCGCCAGGTGCGGCAACCGCCTCTTCGGGTTCAGGGAACTCCGCTTGAGGATCCGAACGGACCCGGATCTTCAATCCTTCCCGATGCGTGACGCGCACCGTTGCCCCTTCCTCGATGGGAGGATCCTCCGCGCGCGCCTGCCAGAGCTCACCCTTCACGTGCACCTGACCGGTGGGATCCAACCGCGTGGTCGCCTTCCCCACCTCCCCCTCCATCGTCATCGTGGCCGGCTCGTCCCGTTGCCGAACCGCAACCCACACTGCAACCAACACAGCGATGCCCGTCAAAACGGCTGAAACGATCGCGATCACACGGAACGTCGTCAAGAAGTCCGGAGATAAAAGCGGCTCGTCTATCACAAACAATGCGCCCAAGATCATCGCGACCACGCCTGCAACCGTCAACAACCCATGCGTGGGCGTGAAAAGCTCAGCGATGAAGAACACCGCCGCTAGCAGGATCAACAAGATCCCGGCCCAACTCGTCGAGAACAACCCCATCCCGATGAGCGCCAACACGAGCGCTAACGCCCCGACCGTCTCCGCCACGTACGTTCCAGGCGCCGCCAAACCGAACACGACCCCGTACAACCCCACAAGGAACAGCAAGAACACGATGGTCGGATTGCTGATCAAATCTGTCAGATCCGCCACCGCTCCCCGTTCAACGACCACGATGTTCGCATCCATCGTGTTCAAGGTGACCACATCATCCCCCGCGATCGCCTCCTCCCCATGCACCGCATCCAAGAACGTAGGCAACGAGTTCGCGTGCGTATCACTCATCCCTAACCGAAGCGCCTCCGACTGGTTGAGGTTCAAGTTCTCCGTGATGAACCGCTCCGCGACATCCTGATCACGATCGGTCCGATCCGCGATACCCCGCATCTGACCGATCAAGAAGTTCACCGTCTTATCGGACACGTTCCCACCCCCACCCGGTCCTCCCGCGACAGGCTCCGCGCTCCCGATCTGCGTACCCTCCGCCATCCCGTTCGGCTGCCCCATCAGGAAGATGAACGTGCCCGCGCTCTGCGAGATCGCCCCCCGCGGACCAACCCACGTCAACACGGGAACCTCCGAACGTTCCACCGATTGCCGAATCTCCAACGTAGCATCCACCAACCCCCCTGGCGTATCCAGCACGATCACCAACGGGACCCCCCGCTCCTCCGCCTCACTCACGCCCGCATCCACATGCATCGACGTGCCCCGCGTCACGGTGCCCTCGATCTCCACCACCACGACCTCAGCGCGATCCGTCGTCTGAGCGATGGTGCTCGAGACCGGCACCAGCAGCAAGAGCGCGAACACGAACGGAAGGACCCGCTTCACGCTCAACCAAGAGCACGTTGATGGTTTGAATCTACGCATCCCACACCCTACCAACCTCGATGCAAACCGAACAACGTATGTACAGCCCAAACCCAACAGGGGCCTGGTGATGGGATGAGTGTCGACCTCCTCTGGTTAAGCATCGGTTTCATCGTCGGCGTCGCAGCGACCGCGTTCGCCCTCGAAGTCGCCTTCCGACGCGTACGAAACGACGAACGCGCCTCGCTCACGAACACCTGGAACCTCAACGAACTCGACGGCGATGAAGGAGCCCCAAGCATCGTGACCACCTCGCTCGAGAACGTCAACGTTCCCAAGAACTCCAAAATCCTCGTCGCACCCGGCGCCCGCCTCCCCGAAAGCATCGCACGAACCTGCCAAATCCGCGTCCACGACGACGCAGAAGGCAACTTCGCGGTCGGCAACGGGAAAGCCGTCCTCTGCACCGGCCCCGTCAAAGCCGGCACGCTCGCCCTCGAAACCGTCCACCCAGCCCTCGTCTCCCGGCTTGAACGCTCCTTCGAAAGCCTCTGGATGCAAGCCAAACCACACATGCGAGACGTTGCCCCCAACCAGATCGCGCAAAACGAAGGGGCCCTCGTCCAAGTCGAAGGCACCCTCGACGAGCTCCTCACAAGCGGGGACACAAGCCTCGCCCGACTCACCCGCCAGGATGCACCCGGACGCGGCAACGTGCTCGTACCCAGCAACCTACCCCTCGAAGAAGGCAAAGCCTACCGCTTCACCGGTCACGTCGTCAACGAAGCAGGCCGAACCGCCCTCAAAGCCGACGACGTCGAAGAACTCCCCCTCTCAACCGTGACCGCCTAGGGGAAGGCTTGTGCAACCCCACAGCACTACCCCCCCGTGAGCCTCCGCATCCGAAACGCCACCCTCCTCAACCCCACCCCCAGCGGACTCAAGGAACAACCGGAAACCAGCCTCCGCATCAAGGAAGACCGCATCGAAGAGATCGGAACCCGCCTCCCCGAAGCCGACCACGACCTCAACGCCAACGGTAGCCTCCTCCCCCCCGGCTTCGTCAACGCCCACGGGCACGCCCCGATGACGCTGCTGCGAGGCTACGCCGAAGACCTACCCCTTCGAACCTGGCTTAAGCAACGCATCTGGCCCACCGAAGCCCACCTCAAACCCGACCACGTCGCTGCCGGCGCCCGCCTTGCCATCCTCGAGATGCTCGCCAACGGCATCACCGCCTTCGCGGACATGTACCTCTTCCCCGAAGAAACCGCCAAAGCCGCGATCGACGCCAACATCCGATGCCTCATCGGAGCCAACATCGTTGACGCCACCACGCCCGAAGGCCCACCCGATCAAGCCCTCAAACGAGCTGAAACCTTCTTGAAAGAACACCCACCCCGTGAGGATGGCCTCGTCAGCGGATCCCTCGCTCCCCACAGCGCGTACGCTTGCAAGCCGGAAACCCTAGAAGCATGCTCGCGGTTAGCCAAGGAACACGGGGCCCAGCTCCAAGTTCACGCACACGAAACCCGGCGCGAAGTTTACTCGGTGAAAGAACGAACCGGGAAACGGCCTCTTGAACTCCTAGACGATCAAGGGTGCCTGGTTGAGAACACGCTCGTCGCGCACGGGGGATGGGTAACCAAGCAAGAGGCCAAACGCATCGGTGAAACGGGCGCGTGCCTTGTGCATTGCCCCACAGCGAACATGAAACTAGCAACCGGCGGGTACGCGCCGGTGCCCGAGGTTCTTGAGCATGGAGGTCGGGTGTTGATCGGGACGGATGGGCCCGCAAGCAACAACACGATCGATCTATTGCTCGAAGCGCGCCAAGCGGCGTTGGTGCAAAAGCAGCATCGGTGGGATGCGACGTTATTGCCCGCGGACCGGTTGTTGCGCATGATGACGCGTGATGCTGCGGAGGCGTTAGGGTTCCCCGGTTCAGGGCGCGTGGAAGAAGGCGCCGTGGCCGATCTTGCCGTCGTGAGTCGAGAATCGCCGGGTATGGTCCCGATGCATGATGCTCCAAGCGGGTTGGTGTATGCGGCGACGGGGCGGGATGTGATCGCGACGGTTGTGGGGGGTCGGTTGGTGTACGTGGAGGGGTCGTGGCGAACGATGGATGCGGGGGCCGTGATGGAGGATGCGGTGGCGAAGGCGGATGATTTGGTGGGGGCGGCGGATTCAAGCGTGGACTAGGTGGGGGTTGGTTTGCCCACGGGGGGGAACTTGGCGTAGCGGGCCAGGTCTTTGGCGCGTTGTTCGAGGTCGTCGCGCGTGGCGTCGAGGAGGGCGCGGGGTCCGAAGTCTTCGATGACGATGCTGGCGGCGGCGGTCCCGTACACGGTGGCTTTTCGGAGGGCTTGGTGCGTGATGGTGTCGGTGCTGGCCAGGGTGCCCATGAAGCCGCCTGCGAAGGCGTCCCCTGCGCCGGTGGGGTCGGTGACGTCTGCGTGGAGGAAGGCGGGCGCGGTGAACCATTCGTCTTGGTGCATGAGGATGCTGCCGTGTTCGCCTTTCTTGACGGTGATCACGTCGGGGCCAAGGGCTTGGATGCGGTGCATGGCTTCGACGAGGTTGGGGGTGTTGGCGAGTTCTCGGGCTTCTTCGTCGTTGATGATGAGCGTGTCGACGCGGGTGAGCGTGTTCTTGAGTTCGCTGGGTGTGTTCTCGATCCAGTAGTTCATGGTGTCGGCCGCGACGAGGGGTTGGTTGGTGAGTTGGTCGAGGACGAGGGTTTGGAGGGTGGGGTCGATGTTGGCGAGGAAGGCGAGGGGCGTTGCTTGTGCGGGTTCGGGGACGTGGGGTTGGAAGGTTTCGAGCACGTTGAGGTCGGTGGCGTGCGTGGTGCGGGTGTTCATGTCGTAGTGGTATTCCCCGCTCCAGTGGAAGGTCTGGCCGTCGTCTTCGACGTGGAGCCCGTCGAGGTTAACGCCTCGCTCTTGGAGGGGGTTGAGTTCGTTGAGGTCGAAGTCGCCGCCGACGACGCTGACGAGGTGCACGTCCGTGAAGAGGCTCGCGGATGCGCTGAAGTATAGGGCGCTGCCTCCAAGCGCGCGTTCGGTGTCTTGGAAGGGGGTTTTGACGGTGTCGTATGCGACGGTTCCTACGACGAGCACCGGGTCAGGCTTCGGCATCAGGGCCCGTAGGGGGTCTTCCCCTTGAAACCCGTTCCCTGTGGGGGCGTGATCAAGGGGGTGTCGTGGCCCAGGTCCATTGGTTGATGATCCATCGTCCGTGATCGCGGTGCCAGTCGATGGCGTGGTCTTGAACGTGGATGCGTTGGTTGAAGGTAGGCGCGTCGAGGACGACGGTTTCGTACTCGCCGCCTTCCCCGATGGGGTGCACGCCGTGCGTGTTTTCGAGGGCGAGGAGGGTTCCTCGTCGCTCGGGCGTGAGGGGTTGGCCAAGCCAGTCTTGGGTGAGGCCGTGCGCGGCGACGTGCGTGAAGCGGACATCGTACCCGGCGTGAGTGAGTTCGTGCAGGAGCTCGCTGGGGGGTTTGTGCCAGAGGGGGGTGTGGGTTTTCAACCCTGCGTTGTGGGCGGCGTGTTCGATGCGGGTGCGTTGGTATTCGCTTGCGACGGCGCCGGTGACGATGGTTTCGACGTCGTGTGCGGCGGCTTGTTGGAAGGCCTCGGTGAGGGCTTCGAGCTCGGTTTCTTGGCCGTGGGGTGCCGTGATTTGGATGGGTTCGAGGTTGAGGGCTTGGATGTGGGCTTGGGCGATGTCGAGGTTGGGCACGTGGAACATGTGGCTTTCGGGGTCTTGGGGTGTGATGACGATGCCTGCAACGGGTGTGAAGCCTTGTTCGAGGGCGTGGTGGTGGGCAAGCGTGCTGTCTTTGCCTCCGCTGAGCATCGTTGCGTAACGCACGAGGAGGGGATGGGGGTGGGGGTTGTAGGGTTTCCCCTAGGCTTCGTCGAGGTCCTGGGGATTGGTGGGCCAGGGGACGGGTTCATCGTTGGCTCGTCCCCAGGGGAACATGCGTGTGTCGCGGAGGACGGGTCGTTTGCGTCGTGCGAGGGGGACCTGGTCGAGGTCTAGCGTCGTGGTGATGGTGGCTTCCTTTTGCGTGGGGGCGTGCGCGATCTTCTCTCCCAGGGGGGAGTAGGCCATGGAGCCGCCGGCGAAGCTGAGGTGGTCTTGTGTGCCGGTGAGGTTGCAGTAGAGCACGAAGCTCGTTGTTTCAAGGGCGCGGGCGGGGAGCACGGTCTCGAAGTAGGTGCGGCTTTGGTAGGGGCCTGCGCTGATGGTGGCGATCACATCCGCGCCTTGCAGGGCCAGATCTTTCGTGATCTCGGGGAAGAACAAGTCATAACAGATGGCCACCCCGACGCGGGTCCCGTCCGGTAGGGTGGTGAGGAGGCCTCGTTCGCCGGGTGTGAAGTGGAGGCCTTCCTCGAACACGTTGAACGTGGGCAGGTGCACTTTGTCGTAGGTTTCCACGGTGTCGTCGCTTTTGATAAGGAACGCGCTGTTGTGCGTGGTCCCTGTCACGTGGCCTTCCCGCGCGGCGCCGATGAGGATGTTCGTGTCGTGTTGCGTCGCTTTGGCACGAAGCTCCATGATGGCCGGATCGTCCCGGGTGATGGCCAGTTCATGGTGTTTGTCCTGAGCGTTGTACCCGCCAAG
The DNA here is from genome assembly GCA_003561665.1 of Thermoplasmata archaeon. Taxonomy (GTDB): domain Archaea; phylum Thermoplasmatota; class SW-10-69-26; order SW-10-69-26; family SW-10-69-26; genus PWVY01. The sequence continues at coordinate 1,550 of PWVY01000200.1, read as the reverse complement.
GAAAAGCTCAGGGAACAAGATCAAATCGTTGCCTGGTCCGTGCTCGTCGAGGTCCTCGAGCGCGAGGGAAAGGTTGGGTTTGAGCTCCCCCACGGTCGATGCGCGTTGGCAAAGGGCGACGTCCATCACCGCTTAGGTACCTTCCAAGGCCCCTTGAGGGTTCCCCCACGCGCCCAAGGATGACACGCGGGCACCGTACCTTCTTACGCCTCGGCTGCTGTGCCCCCTTCGTGGTCGACGACCTTCACCCTTGGTTATCGTTCGATGCGGACGCCGTGCAACGCATCATCACGCAGTTCCTATCCACGTACCTCGACCAGGCGAACGCGAAAGGGTACGTGATCGGGCTCTCGGGCGGGTTAGACTCCTCACTGACGGCCGCGTTAGCCGTGGACGCCCTCGGCCCAGGCAAGATCCAAGCGTTCACGATGCCCGGCCCCACCTCCACGGAAGACGACGGTGCCCTGGCCCAACACCTCGCCGATGACCTCGACCTCTCCCTCAAGACAGCTCCCATCGGGCCCGCCACGGACGCCCTCCTCGAAGGGTTCGAGAACCCCACACGCGAGATCAAAGGGAACATCCAAGCACGCCTCCGCATGACGCTCCTCTACGCCCACGCACAAAAAACCCACCGGCTCGTGCTGGGCACCGGGAACAAGAGCGAGCTCTTAACCGGGTACTTCACCAAGCACGGCGACGGCGGCGCAGACCTCCTCCCCCTTGGCGACGTGTACAAAACGCAAACCCGACACATCGCACGCCAGATGCGCATCCCGCAACCCATCCTCGACCGCCCCCCCACCGCCGGGTTATGGAGCGATCAAACCGACGAAGACGACCTCGGCTACCCCTACGACACGCTTGATGTGATCCTCTCCGGCATCGAACAACAACACCCCACCCCCAAGATCGCCAACGAAGCCCACGTGGACGAAACCGACATCCAACGCGTACGACGCCTCATCGACCAGACACAACACAAACGGAACCCACCCCCCACACCGAAGATCGGATGGCGCACCCCAGGCGTCGACTGGCGAGAACCCACCCAACCCTAACCCGCTTACTCCTGCACAGACCCCTGCAACGCATGCCCATCCGGGCAACGAAGCCCCAACCCCCTACGCTTCAACCTGGACCCACACACCGGGCACGAGGCCTCCTCCGCGAACACATCCAACCACGCCTCCGCCACATCCTGCTCTCCCGGCTCCAACTCCCCCAACCGCTCCAACGCCTCCTTGGCCCGCTCGGAACCCGCCAAAGGCTCCAACTCCGTAACGTTCACACGCTCCACCTTCCCCTCCTTCAACGGTTTCAACGGAGCCATCCCGATGAACATCCCCGCCAAGAACCCCCCAAAGTGCCCATACCACGCCACGTTCGTATCCAAGAACATCAACCCCACGTTGAACGCCAAATAGATCAACAACACGACCATCGACGGCAACCACACGACCAAGATGATCGGGATCGGGAGCTTATCCTGCGGATGACGCACCGCGAACGCGGTCAACACCGCGAAGATGGCCCCGCTCGCACCCACC
>PWVY01000169.1 GCA_003561665.1 Thermoplasmata archaeon | reverse complement strand
GCGGACGCCGCGTTCTCCCACCATGGTGTCGTACCCGTGGGGGAGGTCTTTGATGAAGGTGTGTGCGCCTGCGCGGCGGGCGGCGCGTTGGGTGGCTGCCTGATCGGCGTGGGGCGTGGCGTACGTGATGTTCTCTTTGACGGTCCCGTAGAAGAGGTAGGGGTCTTGGCGGACGTACCCGATGTTGGATCGGAGGCTTTCGAGCGTGATGCTTCGCAGGTCGTGGTCTCCGATGGTGATGCGTCCGTTGGTGGGGTCGTAGAAGCGCATCAGGAGTTTGGCGAGCGTGGTTTTGCCGCTGCCGGTGGGGCCGACGAGGCCGATGGTTTCGCCGGGTTGGATGTGGAGGGTGATGTCGTTGAGGACGGGGGCCTCGTCGGTGGGGTATGCGAAGGTGACCGCGTCGTATTGGATGGCTTCGTCGAGGCTGGGGAGGGGGTGCGCGTGGGGGTCATCGTGGATGGTGGGTGTGCGTTCGAAGAGGCCAAGCACGCGTTCGCTGGCGGCTTGGGCGTATTGGTGGTCGTTGACGATGCGGCCGAACTCGTGCATGGGGTACATGAACGTGCGCGTGTACAGGAGGAACGTGACGAGCATGCCCGCGCTGAGGGTGCCGGTGAAGATCCAGGGGGCACCGTAGAGGACCCACCAGCCGCCCACGAAGAACGTGGCCAGGAAGCCGACCGCGGTGAGGATGCGCAGCGTGGGGAAGAATTTGATGCGCGTCGTGATGGCATCCCAGTTCGTATCGTAGTACTGTTGGGAGGCTTCCGTGACGCGTTCTTCCTCGAAGCGTTCTTGCCGGTAGGCTTTCACGGTCTCGATGCCGCCGACGTTGTTCTCCAAGCGACTGTTGAGTTTGGCGACGACGGTTCGCACGTTCTGGTACTTGGGGTAGATGATGCTCATAAACCACCAACTGGCGAGCGCCAGGAGGGGGATGAGCACGACGGGGATCAAGGCCAGTTGCCAGTTGATCAAAAGCATCACGAGCGCCATGCCGCCGACCATCACCACGATGCGGAAACCCATGTTGACGCCGTCCGTGAGGAAGCGCTCGAGGCGGTTGACGTCGTTGTTGAGCACGCTCATCAACTCGCCGGTCTGTCTCGAGTCGAAGAAAGCCATGTCTAGGGTTTGCATCGCTGCGTACGTGTCGGTTCGAGCTTCGTGCTGGGTGTGCTGAGAGAACCGGTTCCACGCCCACCGGTTGACCCATTCCAACGCTGCAGCGCCCACGTACGCGCCCCCGATGAGGCCGCCCACGAGCAAAAGCTCCCCCGTGGCCGTCGCAGGGACCCAGGCTTGCGGAAGCCCAGGAAGCGCGAAAGCGGCCTCGCGGAAGAAGATCATGTCCAAGCTGATACCGATCAAGAACGCGGGCAAGATCTCGAACGCACGAGCCCCCACACCGGAGACGATGCCGACGGTGAGCACGCGCCACTGATCAGGCGCGTAGCGAGCCAACAGGCGCCAGAACGCGTACGGCTTCTCGCTGCGTAAGTCATCCAGCGCCCCATCACCAGGGGTAAGTCCACGCACGAACCCCGTTGAGGGTCCCCCCCGTTAAAGGGTTTCCACGGGCCCGTTTGGGTCAAGACCGGCGCTCGGTCACATTCTCCATAAGGCTTTGCGCCACATCCACCGGGTCTCCAACGAGCGCCCAATCCGCGATCTTCGCCAACGGCGTCTCCCCGCTTCGCGTGATGGCCACCGTCCATTCCGCATCCACCGCTTTCACGTGATCGAACGTGCCCATGACGCCAACACCCACGTACAACCGAGGCTGGATCGTTAACCCCGTCGCGTCCACGAGGACCTCTTCTCCTGCCCGGTCCCCATGCACGGCGCCCCGCGTTGCACCCACGGCGCCCCCCAGCGTCTCCGCAAGCTCCTCCACGATGTTCCATCCATCCTCAGGAACGCCTCGACCCCCCACCACGACGACATCCGCCTCCTCCAATGAGGGACCTTCCCCCTGGGTCGTGCCCGCAAGGTCCGATCCCTCATCCAAGGAAACCTCAAGCGTCTCAACATCCCCGAACCGCATCTCGTCAGGGAACCCCACGCGGGCAGCGCCGGGTCGAAGCGACGCGATCTGAGGCATGCTTGAAGGTGTAACAAGCGTCTCCTCCAGCTCGCCCCCGTACACATGCCGCTTTGCAAGCAAGCGGCGATCACTCACATCCAAATCCAGATCCACGCACTCGTTCGCAACGCCCGTGTCCAACCGTCCCCCCAACATGGGAGCCAGATCGCGCCCCATGTCCGTGGCGCTAAGGAGCACGATCTCAGGCATGACGTCCTCGATAACGCGCGCGATGGGCCGCACCAACGGGGTGGCCTGGAACCCGTCATGATCGACATCAGCGGCAAGGACACGATCGGCGCCATGGTGAACGCCCGTTTCTCCCAAGGCTTCGGCATCCTCACCGATCAGGGCCAACGTTAAGCGTCCTCCAAGACGGTCTGTGATGTCCCGTGCTTTGGCCAAAAGCTCCAAAGTGCACGTTCGGATCTCTCCATCGAGGATCTCGCCGACGACGAGCACGCCTCGGTGTTCGTCTTGGCTCATCGGAGCAACCCCCTGCTGGCCAAGCGGCGGGGAAGGCTTTCCGCGACGTCGTCGGGGTCCCCTGTGAAGGCTTCCGTGTCGCGTTCCTTCTCCGGCACGGGCTCGATGCTTCGTTGCGTGGTCGCTTGCGCGCTGGGGCCCACCTCGTCCTTGGCTAAGCCCAAATCGTCCAAGTTCCAGCGTTCCAGTGCGTCGGTCTCGTGCGCTGCGTGCACGCCCCAGGTGGTCGCGTGGCGGGGTTTGGGCGCGTGCGTGCCCATGCTAAGCAGGCATGGGGTGTCCACGGTGAGGGTGGCGACCGTGCCTGAGGTGAGCACTTTCTCGAAGCGGATCCCCTCATCGGTGAGTTTGGCGCTTTGGCCGTGCGTGGCGATCTCCCACCCTAGGATGGCGGCCATGGCGGGGCCCACGTGCCCGGCGTATCGGTCCGAGGTGCGGGCGCCGGTGAGAACGATGTCCACGTTGCCGAGTTGTTTCACGACGGCAGCGAGGGCTTTCGCGGTGCCCAACCCATCGCTGCCTTCGAGGAGCGGGTCGGTGACGAGGAGGGCTCGGTCGGCGCCCATGGCGAGGGATTCGCGGAGGGTGGGCTCGGCTTCTTTGGGGCCCAGGCTGAGCGTGGTGACTTCGCTGTTGGGGTCTTGCTGAGCCAATCGGAGGCCTGTTTCGAGGGCTTTCTTCCCAAGGGGGTTCATGCGGCCTTCGGCGAGGTCCACGAGGGGTTTGCCCGTGCGTTTGCTGATGCGGACGTTGTCCTGTTGGGGGACGTGTTTGACGGCGACGACGATGTTCACCATTCGTATCGACCTCGTTGTACGAGTTCGCGACCGATGACCAGGCGCTGGATCTCGTTGGTTCCTTCGTAAATCTCCGCGATGGGAGCATCGCGGAGCCCTTTCTCGAGGTTGTATCCTTCTTGGAGGCCTCGTGCGCCCATGATGGTGCAGGCTTTCTCGGTGACCTCCGCGGCCATCTCGCTGGCTTGCACCTTGACTTGGGCTGATCGCCTGGAGACCTTCTCGCGGAAGCTTTTGTCCACGTCTTCCCCGGCGGCGACTTTCTCGTAATATGTTTCAACGTAGTCGAGGCAGTGGTACGTGGCGTACCGCATCGTGGTGATCTCCGTGCTCATCTCAGCCAAGCGGAATTGGACGTCTTGGTGATGCGCGATGGGTTTGCCGAATTGCTCTCGCGCGGTGGCGTACTCGAGCGCCATGTTCAGGGCTTCTTGCGCGCCTCCGCAACTTCCAGCGGCGAGCGTTGCGCGTCCACCGTCCAGAGCGGTGAGGGCCACGATGAAGCCTTCGCCGACGTTGCCGAGCACGTTCTCGGCGGGTACGCGTAGGTCTTCGAACTCGATCTGCGCGGTCGTGGAGCGGCGGATGCCCATCTTGTCTTCTTTGCTGGAGACGTGGAACCCGTCCGTGTCGGTGTCCACGATGAACGCGGTGACGCCGCCCTTGGCTCCGAGCGCTGGATCGGTGACGGCGCTGACCATGATGGTGTCGGCGACGTCCCCGTTGGAGACGTAGATCTTGGTCCCGTTGATGACGTACTCGTCCCCGTCGCGCTCGGCGCGTGTGCGGATGTTGGCCGCGTCGCTTCCGGCTTGGGGCTCGGTGAGGGCGAACGCGCCGATGTTCTCTCCTCGGCAGAGGGGGGGGAGGTACGTTTCGCGTTGCTCTTCGGTGCCGAAGAGGTAGATGGGGGCCAGGCAGATGCCGGTGTGGGCGCCGACGATCGTGGCAAGCCCCGTGTCGACGCGGCTGACCTCTTCAAGGAGGATCCCGTACCCGATCTCGCCAAGGCCTGCGCCTCCGTACTCGGGGGGAACGGGGACGCCAAAGAGGCCTTGCTCGCTCATCGCTCGAACGGGCTCCCAGGGGAACTCCTCGGACTCGTAGAAGCGGTTGTCGATCATGGGACGAATCTCTTCGTCCATGAAGTCCCGTAGGGTGCGCCGGAAGAGCTTGTGCTCGTCACTGAACTCGAACTCAAGGGCCATGGGGCAACCCCGTGAACCGGTCGACAGGTAAGAAACGTTTGTGAGGCGTGACTACCGCTGGGAGGGGAAGCCGTCGGCCCTTGGGGAACGAAACCGTAAGGCTTGTTCGTGGTGGCCATCGTCGAGGCGGCTCATGCGGTTCACGTCCATCCACACGGTCGGGTATGGCCTGATGATCGCGGCCGGGCTCCTTGTGGCGGTCTCGTCGTTTGCCCGCTTCTTCTGGGGGGTCTTGGGGAACCTCTTCCCTCCGGGCATGGTGGGGGATGTTGTTCGAGCGGTCACGATGGGGATGGGCACGGGCATCGGGTCGTGGATGTTTTGGACGTTCTGGGGGTTGCTCGCGGGGGGGTTGATCTTGTGGGGTGCTCACGAGCTTCGGCCGCCAGGCAGAGAGGCCCTTGCGAGGGGTTCCTTGCTCGCCCTCGCGGGCATGGTGCTTGCGTTGCCCCTGGCCGGCGCGTTGAGTGGCCCGTTCCTGATCGTGTTGTTGGTGGGGTTGACCGGTTTGGGGCTCGTGCTGGCAGCGTGCACCGCCGATGGTGCAAGCCACGGTTAGTGGTCGTAATGGGCATCGAGCGCTACGGTGGGCATGGGGCCCCATGTGAAGCGCACGTCGAACCCGTCGTAGTGCACGGCGGCGGTGGTCCCGCCTGCGCCGGGTAGGGGCCAGTGGTGGGCGGTTCCCATGTGGTGGAAGTAGCCTTGTTGTTGGGCGCCGTAGTGGGTGCCGCCGTCGAGGTGGATGTCGACGGCGAGGGGTGTGAAGGTTCGGTTGGGGGTCTCGCTTTGGGACCATAGGCGCACCGTGTCGAGTGTGAGGGGTCCGATCTCGTGGAGTTCGTAGATGGAGAGGTAGTCCCCGTTGTGGCTGGTGTGCATGTCGATGCGGACGGTGCTTGGGGTCTGGTGTTCGATGGTGCCGGTGGCGTGCATCACGTCGATGCCGGCTTCGTGGAAGCGTTCGTACACGTCGTCGTGGTTGGTGGCGATGACGGTGGCAAGGTACTCGTTGTCCGCGCTCGTGTTCGCGAAGGGGGGTGTTTGGACCTTGGGTCCGACGAACCCGAACATCGTGTCCTCGTTGAGGGGTTGCCCGTCGAAGGTCCAGGCGTCGCATTCGAGCGTGGCGTGGTAGTGGCCCCAGGTGTTGCCTTCCTCGGGCACGGGCGTGGTCGGGTCGGGGATCTCGCTGTACACGAACTGGTCGCCGGTGTCCTCAAGCACGTCGGCCACGATCCAAGGCTCGGGCACTTGCGCGCTCACGTTCCAGACGCCAGCCACGTTTTGCGGGTGCACGCTGTGGCCTCCGCCTTGCGTGCAACCGGAGCCCTCCAACGCCAAGGGAGCCGCGGGTTCGTCCGGGTTGTTGGTTTGCAGAGGTTCAGCCTCGTACCCGTTCTCCTCGCCTAGGCACCCGGTGGTGAGGATCAGGAAGGTCGCGGCGAGGAGGACGAGGGTCAGGGAACGGGCCATCAGCTCGTGGAGCGTTGAGGTTGGCTTTTAGCGTTGGGGCGAGCCTGTTGAAGCAACCCCCTCGAGGGCACTAGCCTGCAAGCAAGCCCTCGAGAACGTTCGAGATGGCTTCCTCGCTGTACTGCCCGTAGCCCCAGTGGTGCTCGATGCGGTTGTCCCCATCCAGCACGACGACGTTGCTCGTCTGGGTCACCCCCATCGTGCGAGCCGTTTGAACGTCCTCATCCACGCCGTGCGGCCAGGGTTGTTCGTGCTCTTGTTTCCAGGCTTCAAGATCCTCATGGCGTTCCTCCGTGTCCACGGTCAACGTGAACACATCCACGCCTTCTGCCTGGTAGGCCTCATGCACCGCGCGAACCTCGCTTGCCTTCTCCTGGCAGGAGGGACACCACGTCGCGATGAAGAACACCACGGTCGGGCTCCCCGCGGCCGTCTCGTGCGAGTGATCGACGCCTTCCGTGTCCGTGAACGACCACGCCAAGCCTGCCTCATCCTCCGGGGTTGGTTCATCGCTCACGCAACCGGCCAAGGGAACCGTGAACAACGCAAGAGCCAACGCAACATAGCGCGCCTGCATCGCGCCACACCTCGCAACCAAGCGTAGTAAGGCTTTCCTTGAAACCCGTCCAGGGCCGGTCACCAGAACCCATACCGAACGTAGTAATACACAACGAACGCGCCGGCACCGACCAACAAGGCTCCCCCCACCGGTTTCACGTACCGTTGCGCTCGCCGGATGTACGTTCGAGCCTGATCCTCAGCAACACTTAACGCCACGCTTGCAACGAACAAGAGCCCCGCAAGCCCCACACCGTATGCACCCATCACAAGCACGCTCCCCGCCGGCGGTTGCGTGATCGCAGCCCCGATCACGCCAAACAACAACGGGAGCGTGCACGCCATGCTCCCCAACGCGAAAAGGCCCCCGAACGTCACCATCGCGCCCATCGTTTTCCGCTCCGGCGCCCGCAAAGGGAGCGTCACGCTCGGCGCTCGCGCCGAGAGCATCAACACGCCAAGACCGATCAGCACGACGCCCACGCCCACACCCAACACCGTGAACGCTCTCGCCAGCTCGGGCGTCTGCACGACCCCCAACTGGGTCCGAAGAAGGAAGACAGCCGCTGTGCCTACCACGAAGAGGAAAAGCGCACCCACCGCGGCAGCAGCCCCGAAGCGGGCGCCCATCCACGCGGACTCGAACAACGGTCGAGCATCACGTTCCCTGCTGGTTGTGCCTGTGAAGAACGCCGCGTAGGCGGGGAGAAGCGCGACAGCGCATGGGCTAAAGAACGTGGCTGCTCCCACGCTCAACGCGAACGCGACCAGCGCGACATCGACGACCATCAGGGCAGTCCCGTGGTTCCTGCGCGCGCATTAAAGGCTTCGTTGAAGCCCGGCCCCACGACGCAAGGGGGACACGGTATCGATTTTTGGACCCTCGTCGCGATGCACCATCCAGGGTCCCAGCATCTTTCCCCATCCCTCCTGGCGAGACCTCAAACGCGTTGACCGCTAGCAGATATCACGGCTGACGCTTCCCTGGTCGTTGGACTCTCAAGCGCGTATTTCTCGGCCACGTTCTTGTTCGGTGGCTACGTCCTTCGAATCTACCTACAGGTGCGGGAGACGTTGAGCGGGTTGAACGGGCGACTTGACACTTTCAAGTGCCTGGAGGACCAATTAGGATCGATGAGCGACCGGGACATCGAGGACCTTCTTGGTGGTGGGAACCGTTGAACCTGAGCCCCAACGAGATGGAGAGGTTCGCGGTCTCCTTGCTCGCATCCAGCACGATGAGGAGGGCCTAACTCCGGACGAGGAACACCGGTTCCGACAGCTTCTTGCTCGCGAGAGCGAGCAGGCCTATGGCATGGGCTGGGGGGAGCTTGTGAAGTTCGCCAAGCTCGTGCATGGCCTGTGGCTGGTCCAGGTGACGGCCCGCGAACGCGGGACTGCTTCGTCCTAGGCCTTGACGTACTCGGGCGCGTCGGTGGGGAAGTCCATCACGTTCACGCCGGCTTCTTTGAACGCGTTGATCTTGGACTCTGCGGTGCCTTGCCCGCGCGTGACGATGGCGCCTGCGTGCCCCATCTGTTTGCCCGTGGGCGCGCTTCGACCTGCGATGTAGGCGTGCACGGGCTTGGTGACGTGCTCGGTGACGTACGCGGCGGCTTCCTCTTCCGCAGTGCCGCCGATCTCGCCCACGAGGATGATCTCGTGCGTGTCCGGGTCGTTCTCGAACATCTCCAATGCGTCGATGAACGTCGTGCCAGGGCAGGGATCGCCCCCGATGCCGATGCACGTGCTTTGCCCGATGCCGGCCTCGGTGAGCGCGCCAACCATCTCGTACGTGAGCGTCCCGCTGCGCGAGACGATGCCCACGTTGCCGGGTTCGAAGATGCGGTTGGGCAGGATCCCAAGCTTGGCTCCATCCGGGGGGGATGCAACGCCGGGGCAGTTGGGGCCCAAGACGCGTGCGCCTTTGTATCGCGCGTAGTGGGCGAAGGCCATGGCATCCTGCGTGGGGATGTGTTCCGTGATGACGTTGACGAGTTCGATGCCTGCATCGAGGGCTTCGAACGCGGCGTCCTTGGCGAAGCGGGCGGGCACGAACACGACGCTTGCGTTCGCGTTCGTCTCGTCCACGGCGCTTTGCACCGTGTCGAACACGGGCAACCCGTTGACTTCTTGACCGCCTTTGCCGGGGGTGACGCCGCCGACGACGTTTGTGCCGAAGTCCATCATGGCTTGGCTGTGGAATTGGCCTTGGTGGCCCGTGATGCCTTGCACGATCACGCGCGTGTCCTCGTCGACCATGACGACCATCAGGCACCACCTCCGGCTTGCACGTTCTTGTCAAGTTGAACCGTTTTCTTGGCAGCGGCTTTGAGATCCTGCGTGGCGGTGACGCCGGCGTCTTGAAGCATTTCACGGGCGCGTTCTTCGTTCACGCCTCGGATACGCGTGACCAGGGGAACATCCAGGCCTTCTTCTTCGAGGACTTGCACGACGCCTTCGGCCACCGTGTCGGCTTTCGTGATGCCGCCGAAGAGGTTCAGGAAGATGACGCTGGGTTCAGCTTTCGTCATAAGCTCGAAACAGGTTTTGACCTTGGCGGGGTCATCCGTGCCGCCCAAGTCAAGGAAGACGCCCCCGTTGCCGCCGTAGTGTTCAAGCGCGTCGAGGGTGGCCATGGTGAGCCCGGCCCCATTCGCGATGACGCCGATGTCCCCTTCGAGTTTCACGAACGCGATGCCTTTCTCGTTGGCCTCTTGCTCGAGGGGTGGGATGTCTTCGGTCCCGCCTTCAAGGTCTTGGTGGCGGAACTCGGCAGCGGGGTTGATCGTGACTTTGCTGTCCGCGGCGATGACCTCCCCGTTGCTCGTGACGGCGAGGGGGTTGATCTCGATTAGGTCGCAGTCGCGCTCTTGGAAGATCTTGTACATCTTGGCGAGCACGTTCCCGACCTGCTTGGCCTCGTCCTTGGTGAGGTCCAAGCGTTGTGTGAGTTGGCGTGCGTGGTAGGCGTTGAACCCGGTGAAGGGGTTGACGTTCATCTTGTGGATGTCCTCGTCGGGGACGCTTTCGATCTCCACGCCCCCCTCGTCGCTGATCATTACCATAGGAAGCCGGTTGGAACGATCCACAAGGATGCTCGCATAGAGTTCCTTGTCGATGTCGATGGCTTCCACGAGGTCGACCTTCTCGACGGTGAGACCGCTGATGGTCATGCCCAGGATCGCTTCGATATGCTCCCGGGCTTCGTCCTCGTCGTCGGCGAACTTGATGCCGCCGGCTTTCCCGCGTCCTCCCGTGAGGACTTGCGCTTTCACGACGACCGGGTAAGTCAGGTCATCCGCGACGTCGTCGAAGGCCTCAACACTCTCGACGACGGTCCCTTCGGGCGCCGGGATGCCGGCCTCAAGGAACAGCTCGCGACCCTGGTACTCGTAGAGCTTCATCACGCCAGCCAGCGGGATGGAACCTAAAAGGGTTACCCGGCGAACACGCTGCCCGCTTCACATCGCCGGAGGGGGATGAACCTCTTCGGTCTCCTCGGGGACAGCGCCCACCTCTTCCGGTTCGGGCGAATCCTCCGACCCTTCCTCCCGTACCGACGTCGTCGGGGGTTGGAGACCCAAAAAGCCGGCCGTGACCATCAACGCGCCCGCAACCAGTGCCATGTACCAACCCACGCCCGCAGCCGAGGCAGCGCCCATCCCATCTGCCCCCACCGAATCCCAGAACCCCAACGCGCCGGACGGCCACGTCGCTGCAGCCACGATGGGCGCCATCACGAACAACACGCCCCCAGCGATCATAAGCCACCACGCCGGAGGCTCCACACCCTCCTCCTTCGTGAGGGCCGAAAGCCACAACGCGCCTCCACCCGCCGCAGCCACGACCCCGAACAAAGCCAGCACGCCAACGCTCATCACGCCCATCGTGCTCACAGTGTCCCCCATACCTCCGGTGTCAAACGGTTTCGCCTGCTGGCCTGCCGCGAACTCGCCTGCGGTCCCCTCGACCGTCCACCAAGGCACGACCATCGAGATTAGACCAAGCAGCAACCCAACACCCAAAAGGACCGAAACAAGCGTCCTCTTCCCCTCTAACATGCACTCAGGAAGGGCGTTCGCAACGAAGGGTCTTTCGATTCTCCTCGTGAAGCGCTCCTAGCACCCACCTTCTTGGGGCCGAACACCGCTTCAGCGCCCAACGGCTTTATACCCGGGGTGGGTTCGGCCCGGTGGTGACACCTGTGAGCGAGGCCCAAACCGAGGCCGAAGAAGAACCCGAACCCGAAGCCGACGACGAGGAGAAGACCGGCCTCGCCGACGGCGACATCGTGCTCGTGGACTTCGAAGCCTGGACCGACGAGGAGAACCTGTTCGATACGACACGACGCGACGTGGCCGACGAGGCCGGCTGGGACGTCGAAGACGACGAGCTGGCCCCCATGCCTGTGCTCCTTGGCGCTGGCCGCATCGTTCCCGGGTTCGAAGAAGCCCTGATGGAGGCGACCGTTGGGGAGGAGGAAACGGTTGACGTTCCCCCCACGAAAGCCTTCGGCCTCCACGACAGCGACCGCGTACGCACCTTCCCTCGCCGCGACTTCGAGAAGGAAGAGATCGACCCACAGCCCGGCACGCGCGTGGAAGTCAACGGGCAAAGCGGGCTCGTGGTCCAAGCCACTGCCAGCCGCGTGCGCGTGGACTTCAACCATCCCTTCGCCGGTCGCACCCTCTCCTACGACTTCAAGATCGTGGAGAAAATCACCGACCCCGAAGCGAAAGTCGAAGCCTTCATCGGTCTCGACTACGACGCGGAGAAAGCCAAAACCTTCGAGGTGACGCTCGAGGACGACACGGCCACTGTGACCGTTCCTGAAGAAGCAAGCTTCGATCCTCAATGGTTCATGGCCAAACACCAGCTCGGCCACGATATCTTCGACCACACGAACCTCGAGGAGATCCGGTTCGTGGACACCGTCACGCGAGACCAGATGGACGAGCACGACCACGGCCACGGACACCACCACGGCCCAAGCGCCACAGCGCCCCAAAGCGCTGCAACCGGCGCGTTCGAAAGCTAAACGCGTGGTATAGCCTCGGGGCGCTCCAAGGTCTCCCCATCAAACCGCTCCAGCAGGGGCAAGCCCCCTTCACAAGCGGTTTTGGATGCTTGGTGAGCGATGCGCATAGCCAAAGCTAGCCTGACGCTTGGATGGCCAAGGTCTGGGTTGATCACTCTCTCTCGATGACCTCGAAGATCTCATCCGGAGGGTGACCGGCTTCCTCGTGCGTATCCAGCGCGGCTTGCTTCGTGGGTGCTTCGCTTAGACAGAACACGACGCCTTCCTCTTCGTTCACCCAATAGCGCAGGAACCGAGCTCCGTGCTTCCCTTGGATCTTCAAATCCGCCCTGTGGGCGTGCGCTGCATCTTCGGCCGTGATTCCCTCCATCTTGTGGACATCCATGTACTTGGGCACGGGGTTCACCATGGTTCTCTTGGTCGCCCCCATAGATGACCCTTGCTATGAATTGTCATGGGTGGGGGGTAGCGTAGGGTTGAGGGTAGCACCTTTAGCCTCCTTCCTCCTGGACCCGCCGAGTGCTCCCATGAAGGACGACGAGGGCTTCTACACGCGCGAGAACCTGCTAAGCGTCCCCGTTCATCAGGTCGATCCCGCCAACGTCGACACCGTGCACGAACTCCTCGATGGGATGGCGGGCATGAGCTTCCAGGCCCGGAGCCTCGGCGAATGCCTCAAGGTCTGGCAAGCCGCTCTCGAAGACCCCGCACGCCCCACCATTATCCTCGGCATCGCCGGGTCCCTCATCGCCGGAGGCATGCGGCGCGTCCTTTCCCGCCTCGTCGAACACGGCCTTGTCGACGTGGTCGTAAGCGCAGGCTCCCAACCCTACCAAGACCTCTACCAAGCCATGGGCGAGGACCACGACCACTGGAAAGCCACCCCCGAGATGGACGACGTCAAGCTGCGCGAACTCTACCTCGACCGCCTCTACGACACGCTCGTGGACGAAGAGAAATTCCAAGCCACCGACCGATACCTCGGCGAACTGTTAGGCAAACTCGACGAAGACACCATCACTAGCCGAGAACTGTACCACTACCTAGGAGAGCACTTCGACGACGAGGAAAGCCTCGTCGTCCAGTGCAACCGCACCAACACGCCCCTGTTCTGCCCCGCCGTGAACGATTCCAGCCTTGGCATCGGCATGGTGCACGAGATGGTGAAAGCCAAACACGAAGGCCGAACCATCCCTACCCTGGATCCGATTCAGGACGCCTACGAGCTCGCGCAGATCAAGTACAAAAGCGAGAAAACGATGGTCGCCTACATCGCCGGCGGAACCCCCAAGAACTACATCCAACAAACCGAGGTCATCAGCGAGATCCTCGGGTACGAACCCGGCGGTCACCAATACGCCGTGCAGATCACCGCCGATGCCCCCCACTGGGGTGGCCTAAGCGGATGCACCCTCGAAGAAGGCCAATCCTGGGGAAAGATCGCCAAGAACGCAACGAAAGCCACCGCGTACTGCGATGCCACCATCGGGCTCACCCTACTCGCCACGGCCCTCTTCCAAAACAAAGAACGCCTCGCAGAGCGCGACACGCTCACCTTCGAATACGATAACGAAGGCGAACTCACCATAACGCGCTCTTGACTCCATAAACCCCGCCTAGGGCCTCGTTCAAGCAGGCAAGGAGGCTAGGGTCAGGTTGAAGTACTCAAGGAGGCAACGTGAGGACAGGGTTCACGATGTTAGATCATGACGAAACCACACAGGGTTCGGCCTCCGCCGACCTCGATGCGTCCATCCAAACACTCGTGGATACCTTGCTCGAGGGTGACCGGCGAACCGCAAGCCAGATCTTCACCCGCCACCTAGAGGACACTGGCTCGTTCCTGGCCACCATCGACGGGCTCGTCCAGCCTGCGATGAGTCACGTGGGTGCGTGCTGGGAGAGAGGAGAAGTCTCAGTCGCAGAAGAACACCTCGCGACAGCCACCATGAAGAGCGTCATCGCGAGCGAGATCGTGAACCTTTCCATCGTGACTGATCAAGGCAAGAGCATCCTCTTGGCATGCGTGGAAGGCAACCATCATGAGCTCGGGTTGAACGTGCTCGGGGACGCTTTCGAACTCTATGGGTGGGAAACGCGGACCCTCGGAGCGGACGTTCCCACGCGTGCTCTCGTGGACATGGTCGACCGATGGCGTCCCGACATCGTGGGCCTTTCGCTCTCCCTGGACGGGCATCTGGCCACTGCGAAGGACGCCGTGTCCGCCATCCGGGCCCTGGGTGAGCCTCAGCCGGAGATCCTCATCGGCGGCAGCCTTCCCGATAATGACGGGATCGCATCCCTCGATGCGGACGGTTGGGGGGGAAGCATCCAAGAGGCCATCGAGGCGGTTCAAGCATGACCACGCCCCCGTTCAGGGAGCAGATACCCTCCATCTTGGAGGATCTTGGATCCGTCGTGGCGGCCATCTTCACGATCGACGGTGGCCTCGTGGAAGCCAACGAAGGCTTCCACCGTCTTCTTGATGCCGAGGGCGAGGCCGGGTTAGAAGACCCCACCACCCTGTTCGTGCAGCCTCCCTTCAAACGCCTCACCCAAGGAGCGCAAGACGCCGGGTGGGCCCTCACGTACGAGGGGATCCTCAACGTGGGCGGCCAAGGACGAGAACAGGCCACCTCGTTGGACGGCGCCGTGCACCGCCATGGCGATCACCTCGTGCTTTTCGCCGAACACGACCCGGAAGACCATCGAAAGCTCCAGGACCGCGTGCTCGCTCTCCACGACGACCTCACGGAAGCCCATCGGAAGATGGCTCGCGAACTTCAGGCGCGTAAGCAAGCCGAGCAGCGCCTCGCGGAGAAAGCACGAAGCCTCGAACAATCCAACGAAGTCCTCGAAGATTTTGCGTCCGTCGTCTCGCACGATCTCCAAGAACCGCTCCGGATGACGGAAAGCTACCTCGCGCTCCTCGTGGAGGGCCACGGGGAGGCTCTGGATCAGGAAGCCACAGAGTACGTCTCGTACGCGATGGACGGCACCCGGCGCATGCGCGAGATGGTTCAAGGGTTGCTTGAGTACTCTCGCGTGCAAGCACAAGGCCGGGACCAAGAACCTGTGGCGCTTGAGGACGTCGTGGAGGAGGTCTTAGGGAACCTTCGCGTTGCCATCGACGAAGCCAACGCCATCGTCGACGTGGACACTTTGGGGACCGTCCTCGGCGATGGGGGCCAGCTGATGCACGTCTTCCAGAACCTCGTGGACAATGCCATCAAATACAGCAAGGAAAGGCCACGCATCACCATCCACGCCGAACCCTCGAAGAACGGGATGATCTGCGTACACGTTGAAGACAACGGGGAAGGGATCCCCAAGGAAGAGCAAGCGGATCTTTTCCGGATCTTCCGAAGAGGAACCCACGACAACAACGTCGAGGGGACCGGCGTGGGCCTGGCAGTGTGCCAACGCGTGATCAAGCGGCATGGCGGCACGATCGAGGTCGACTCCACACCGGGAGAGGGCACGACCTTCTCGTTCACGCTCCCACCCATCGATGAGAAGTCAGATTAACGCGGCCTCGCGGGGGGCCTCCTACGCGGGCCGGCAGGTGATGTAGGTCCAGACGGCCTCGAACGCATCTTCACGTTCGAACACCTGCTCCATCGCGGCCCGCATCAGGGCAAGGCGGTCCTCAACGGCCGCATCCGTGGGCGGTTCATCCTCGATCCGCTCAGACCCTCCCACCCAGCCCAACACGCCCTCGTGGTACACGCTCAAGAACTCGTACCATTCCTCGACCTTCGCCTCTACCGTGCGGTGCCTAACGTCCTCGATGTGGAACCCTGCACCCTTGAGCGCGTCGGTGTAGTAGGAAAGGGGTCGGATGGGTAAGAAGTACTTCTCTCGAAGCGTCTCGTACGCGGTCATGCGATCTTCGTCGTCAAGGACATCCGTGTACGGGCTCCACCGGTCCTCGTTGCGAGCGATCGTTTGGGCGGCTTCGTCGATGGCCGTTACGGTCTGGTCGATGATCCAACTGTCCTCTGGCATCCGATCGTTGGGCAGCCCGATGTTCCCGGATTGAACGAACACGTGCCCGTCGTCTTGGATGATATCTCGCCAGGAGTCCAGCGTTTCTTCGAGCCCGTAATAGAGGTGGATGGCGTTCGTGGAAGCGAGCGCCTCCACGCCTCGCTCAAGCATGGGCTCCTCGAAGACCTCTTGCACCCTTTGGACCCGTTCTTGCTCTTTGAGGTACCGAATCCATCGGAATGCGACGCGTTCGTTCTTCTCGAACTTCTCGAGGGAAAGCCGTAGGAACTTCTTGGAAGCGTCCACGTTGATGACGCCGAAGGGCATCTCGGGGATGGCTTCGAGAAGGCGACCGATGAGGATCCCGGTGCCGCCGCTGTAGTCCAGCACGATGTCTCCGGGTTCAAGGACGCGTTTGATATCCTCGACGGTCGGGTCGAGGTTGTCGTACCAGCCGTGTTCCTCCACGTTGTCGTACCCAACCGCGAGCTCTTTCACGTCGGACCGCGTCCATGCCTGGTCGGGGACTCGCGGGAAGCCTTCGGGCCAGATGGTCGTCATGGGTTCGCCGTGAGAAGCCATAGGGGAACCCTGGTGTTAGCGTTGCTGTTCGGGGGTGGATTCTTGGATGGCTTCGTCGAGGTCGGTGAGGAAGCGTTGGATGTGTTCTTGGTGGGTTCGGAAGGAGAGAATGCTGACGCGTAGGGTGAACGCGTCGTTGAGGGTGGTCCCGGAGATGTGCACGTTGCCTTTCTTGTTGATGCGGTTGAGAAGGTCCTGGTTGGCGTGATCATGGTCGTCGGGGGGGAGGTGTGGGGGTTCCCAGCGGAAGGCGAGCGTGGAGAGTTGGGGTTTGGCCGTGATGGTGATGTGGGGGCGTTGTTGGAGTTGTTCGTGGGTGAACCTTGCGAGGTCGAGTTTCTCTTGGAGGTTCGCTTTGAAGGGTTCTAGGCCGTGCATCTTGAGGGGGAGCCAGATGCGGAGGCCTCTGAAATCCCTGGAGAGTTCGGGGCTGAGGTGGCTGAAGTCGGGGAGGAGGGTGTTGGTTGTCGTGTTGGGGAGATAGTCTGCGCGAGCGGTGTGGGTGTCTTGGAGGGTTGTGGGGTCTTTGACGAGGAGGCAGCCGGTTCCGTAGGGTAAAAAGAGGCCTTTGTGGGGGTCAAGCGTGATGCTGTGGGCTTTCTCGATGCCGCTTAGGCGTTGTTCGCCGTCGGGGGTGAGGGTGAAGAAGCCGCCGTAGGCGGCGTCGGCGTGGAGCCACAGGTTCTCTTGTTCTGCGAGGGTGGCGAGTTGGGGGAGGGGGTCGATGGCGCCGGTGTTGGTGGTGCCGGCGTTGGCGACGATGAGGAAGGGGTCGAGGTCGTTGGACCGGTCTTCGTGGATGGTGGTTTCGAGCGCGTTGGGGTCTATGCGGTATGCGTTGTCCGTGGGGATCTTTTTGACGTTGTCTTGGGGGATGCCGGCGAGGGTGCAGCTTTTGGTGATGCTGTGGTGGGTTTGGTCGCTGGCGTAGACGGTGCCGTTGAGGAAGGTTTCGCCGAGGTGGTGATGGCGGGCGGTGGTGATGGCGGTTTGGTTGGCCATGGAGCCGCCGGTGGTGAGGATGCCGAAGGCGGTGTTGGGGTAGTTGACGATGCGGCAGAACCATTCGATTACGTTGGCTTCGATGCGGGTGAGGGCGGGGGCGGCGAAGTTGGTGCCGATGTAGCGGTTGGTGGTGTCGCTGATGAGGTCGGCGATGGCGGCGTGGGGGAGGCCGCCGCCGGGAATGTAGGCGAGGTACCCGGGGTGGGGCGTGTTGAGGGAGGGGGGGATGGCGTCGTTGAAGAGGTGGTCGAGGAGTTCGCCTGGGGGTGTGGGTTCGTCGGGGGGGTGGGGTTCGTGGAAGCGTTGGGCGATGGTTTCGGGGTCTTCGTCGTAGGCGGCGTGTTGTTGGGGGAGGGTTTCGAGGTGGTGGAGGATGCGTTGTGTGGTTTGTTCGATGATCTCGGTCAGGGTTGCCTCGTCGAGTTCGAGAGGGTTCTTGGCTGCGTCCACGCGGCCGGGATGCGAAGGCTGCGTAAAGAGGTGAGGGCTGTTTGTTTCGTTGCTTCTTGTTCGACGCGTGGGCGGTACGTTGAAAAACAGGAGGGCGCGTGGTGGGGTGATGCGTGTCCTCGTGGAGTGCACGGAAGACCCGGCTAGCGTGAACATCGCGGATCGTTTGCGTGAGCTGGTCTCGTGGGAGGAGAAGGGGTTGTTCGAGGGGAACCGGATCCTTGCTCACGAGGATTTCCGGTTGGTGACGATCGAGGAGTTGCACATCACGAACGAGAATGTGGACAAGCGGTTGCCGCCGAGTTTGGAGGATCCGGAGGTCGTGGTGTTCTTGTCTCGTCATGCGAGCGAGTCGGGGACGCCGACAATGAGCGTTCACCCGATCGGGAACTTCGCGGATGCGCCGTACGGGGGCAAAAAGGGCCAGGTGGCGCCCTCGCATCCCTCGTGGATGGCGGGGTTGTTCGAGGCGTTGGTGAAGGCGGACCCTGCGGGGTACGAGGTGACGTACGAGGCCACGCACCATGGGCCCTATGTGGAGGTGCCAACGTTGTTCTACGAGTTGGGGAGCGACGAAGAGGCGTGGAACGATGAGGAGGCTGCGCGGGTTCTGGCTGAGGCCTTGTTGGATGCAAGCCCCGTTTCTGGGACGCCTGTGTTGTGGGTGGGGGGTGGGCATTATTGTCCGCAGGTGAACGATGCGGTGCGAGCGGGCGAGATCGTGCCCGGGCACGTCATCCCAGGGTGGGCGGTGAGTCAGGGGGTCGAGGATGGTACGCTTCAGGAGGCGTTGGATCAAATCCCGGGGTGTGAGGGGTACGTGTTGCAGCCGGATGCGACGAACGAGGAGGCTAAGATCGCGGAACGGTTGGACGCGTGGGGCATCGAGCGTGTCCGTCTGGAGGGCTAGGGGTGGCTATTCGACGCGTTTGAGGATGGCTTCATCGTACGAGAGGGGGGTTGCGCCGTGGACGCGGCATGTTTGGACCACGGTCGCATCGGCCAGGCTGAGATCTCCCTGGGCTTTCTTGTAGGTGTCTTGGACGCCTGCCATGGGCACGGGCTGGGCGAGGTTGGTGTGGGGTTTGGAGAGCAACGCTTCGAGGGCGGAGTGTGCGGGGGACCAGCCGAACCGGTAGTGGAGCAGGTTCACGGTCTCGACGAGGATCTCGGACGGGATGAGGACAGGGGTGGGGTTGGCGAGGTCGTTGCGGGCCTGCTCGTGGTGAGCGTCGTCCGCGTCGAAGAGCGGGTAAAGGGCGCTTGTGTCTGCAACCCTCACGTGGGGTCACACTCCGATGAGGCGTCATCGTCACTCATCTTTGCTTCGAGGCCTTTTGCTAGGTAGGCGTCGTGTCGATCGGAGACATCGGAGCGGCCTCCAGTGAAGGTGGGGAGGTCGGAGAGGTCGATGCGGTCGCTTGCGTGTTCGATGCGAACGGTGATGTTTTCTCCTGGTTGGAGGCCTTGTTCTTCGAGATCGCGTTTTTTGATGCGTATCCCGTAGGAGTTGCCCCATTCGAGGATCTTGCCTTCGATGATGACCTCAGGCATGTATAATCACTTTGTTATCCTCCTTATTTAAGGGTTGTCCGGCTCGAGTGCTCAGGAGCCTACAGGAACGCCTGGAACCGCGTTTGTTCGATGCATCACCGGGCGGCCTGTCGAGGGATCACTTGCGCGTGATGAGCGTGAGCACGTCCCCGTCCTCGAGCACGTGGTCGAGGCCTGCGCGTTGGTCGGGGAACTTGCTGGAAGGCCCAGAGACCATCGCGTACCGAAACCGGTCCCGCATCTCCCGGTGCAAATGATCGCACACTTCGCCCACGGTGCTTCCGCGTCGGACGACGAGGGGCTCCTCCATGTCCGCGTCTTGGCCTTGCGGTTTCATGTACAAACGGATGAGGTCCATCTCTTCATAGATGGCTTCCTTGAGGGCTTCGAGGTTCTCTTCCGCGTCCGCGCTGATGGGCAGAACCCGCCATCCTTCCTCTTCGAGCTCGTTGATGCGTTCTTCCACGATCTTGGGGGCGGCCGCGTCGATCTTGTTGATGGCCACGATGGCGGGCTGATAGATACGGTTCCCCGCGAGAACGTCCACGAGCTCGTCCGGTGTGATGTCCTCGCGCACGACCAGGTCCGCATTCACGTACCCCCACTCATCCATGATCTCCTCGGCCAGCCCAGCATCCAGTTCGGGAGCGTCCACGGTGAAGCTGATCTTCAACCCGCCCTGCATGCGGTCCGTGTTCACCTTCACGTTCGGCGGTTTCATGTTCAACCGTATCCCGGCGTTGTACAACTCCCCGGTCACAACGTCGAGTTGATCCTTGTTCCAGGGGTCGATGACGAGCACGATCAAGTCACAGTTGCGGGCCACGCTGATGACCTCGCGCCCGCGGCCTTTGTTGGCGCTGGCGCCGTGGATCAACCCGGGCAAATCGAGGACTTGGATGTTGGCGTGGTTGTGCTCCATCATGCCGGGGACCACGTCGAGCGTGGTGAACTCGTACTCGCCCACCTCGCTTTCAGCGTTGGTGAGCGCGTTCAAGAGCGTGCTTTTGCCCACGCTGGGGAAGCCAACAAGGCCCACGCTTGCATGGCCGCTTTTCTTGACGTCGTACCCACCTCCACCGCCTCCGCTGGCCTCTTGCCGTTTCTCCTTCTTGTCCCTGAGCTTGGCGAGCTTGGCTTTCAACCGGCCGATGTGCTTCTGTGTGCTCTTGTTGTAGGGCGTATCCGCTATCTCCTGCTCGATCTCCTCGATCTGGTCTTCGATGGCGCCCATCCGTACCCTCATGAGGGGCGCCTTCGCGGTTTAACCGTTTTGGGCCTGGACGGGACCCCAACGAGAACCGGGCCTCCTTTCATAAGGAGGCTTGATACGGCGGCATGTTCCCGTTCGAGTCCTCATGGCGTTGGTACTGGAAAACGGGGTACTTGCACCTCGTGGAAGCCGTCGAGGATAACCTTGACGAGTTCGAGGAGCCCTACCGGTCGATCCTGGAGAAACGCGCGAAAGGGTTGAAGGTCGCCGTCGCGGCCCGCGCGACGATCATCGGGTTGGTCGTCGTGGCCACCCTCCTGGCTGCCCTTGGCGGTGCAGCCGCGCTGCTTCCAGGATGGGCAGCGCAGTACGGCGTGGCCGCGATCGTGACCGCGGTGTTGGCGTTGGTGGTAACGTTCTCCTCGATCTTCTTCATCATCGTCTCTCGCTTCCTTGGCCAGTTGCAAGCCGACGTGCTAGCATGCATGGCGCTGGGTCGATCAAGCACAAAGAGGGAGGATCCAACGCGGGAGACAGGAAGCCCGTCAACCGAAAAGGCTTGATAGGCGGCGCCTCTGCGTGGGCGTGGAAGCTGGGTGAACGCGCCAAGCGGCGGTACCCTAGCGGCCAACGGGGCGAGGCTTAGGACCTCGTGACATAGGTCTTCGCAGGTTCGAATCCTGCCCGCCGCACTCAACAGCCCCTACGCGTAGAACGCATACGAGCAGGCTCGCTGCTCGTTCACCACGCCTCGTGGAGGCTCTGCAGGGTTCGTGCTCCTCAGGGGAAAACCGTGCGCTTATCTTATCGAAGGTCGTGATGGGACCATGGAGCGCCACCGTCTGGGATCCAAAGACCGGGAGCGGATCGTTCGAAACCTCCGTTCCCATCTTGAGGAGGATCCTGACGTGGTCTTGGCGTACGTGCACGGCTCCATGATGCAGGAGCGTCCAACGGTCGGAGACGTCGACGTCGCCGTTCTCCTCAGGGATGACCTGACAGAGGACGAGTGCTTGGATCGCGAGCTGGGGATCGAGCAGGCCTTGAGTGACCATGTGCGCGACTTGCCCATGGATGTGAGAACCCTCAACCATGCCCCGTTACCGTTCCGTTTCGCTGTGATCCAGCATGGACACCGTATCTTCTCACGATCGGAAGATCAACGGTTGGACTTCGAGGAAGGAACCATGAAGCTCTACCAGGACTTTAGCTACCATCGAGAATCGTACAGGAGAGAAGCTCTTGGGCTTGAATCGTGACCTGGATCGCGTCACTCGCTTCGTCTCCGAGGTCCGGAAAGCATCGCGGACCCTCCAGGAGATCGGGGGCCTTCCCCAAGAGTCCTTCTTGAACGACGCTGACAAGATTGGGAATGCAAAGTACCAGCTCATCGTGGCGATCGAAGGATGCATCGACCTGGCAAACCACCTCATCGCGGCCAACGAGTTCAGAGCAGCCGACGATTACGCCGACGCCTTCCGTGTGCTTGCTGAAGAGAACGTGCTCGACGACGCCTTCGCAACCCGTCTTGGAGAGATGGCACGCTTCCGAAACCGCTTGGTCCACATCTACTGGGACATCGATGACGCCCAGATTCATCGATTCCTGAATGACGATGTGAACGATATCCCTCGCTTCATCGAAACGATCCTCGACAGGCTTGACTAACGCGGGGCAGGCCTGTCCCCCACCAAACGTCGTTTTCGAACCGAAGCCAGCGTTTCGCCCCCCACTTTTGCATCCCCTCTCTACCAAGGGCCTGATGCGGTTATTGCAATCCTCCCAATCGCCCCTGGGCCTTGCCAACTTCGACAGCACAACCGCCTTCGTGCGAGCCCTCGCCCACCACCTCCAAGGCGAAGGCTTCCCCCGCTTGGGCATGATCCCCAAACCCCTGGCAGGCCTCGGACGCGCCCCCAACCGCCTCCCTGAGAAAACCAAGAAATGGATCTACCGCAAAAGCGGAGCCACCGAAGCCATCCAACCCAGCGAGTTAGGCGATGTGAACATCGAAACCTTCCGCGAATGGGTCACCGAGCAATACCCCGAACGCGGCTACCCCGCCATCATGATCGGATCCCCCAACGGGGCCGGAACCTTCCTCGCCGCCCTCCTGGGCATCCCCTTCCTCCCCCAAACCTTCCTCACACCCGTGCGCCGGAAGATCCGACCCGGCAACGGCGAAGACGACATGGAA
The DNA here is from genome assembly GCA_003561665.1 of Thermoplasmata archaeon. Classification (GTDB taxonomy): domain Archaea; phylum Thermoplasmatota; class SW-10-69-26; order SW-10-69-26; family SW-10-69-26; genus PWVY01. The sequence continues at coordinate 4,315 of PWVY01000169.1, read as the reverse complement.
TGGGGCCGACGACCCGGACGCGCCCTCCTCGAAGCCAACCCCGACATCAACCTCAACCACATGCACGACCCCAACGAAGACTGGCTGATGGTCCGCGAGTTCGCCTACTTCCGCCTGAAAACCAGGAAACTCGGCCACGCCTACGAACGCTTCATCAAAGAAACCCTCGCCCCCGGCGGAAGCATCATCGTCATCGACTGCGATGACCCCAAACCCGTCACCCGCATCAACGACCGGCACGTCTTCCAATACAGCGGCGAAGGCGGCCTCACCCCCGAAGAATACCTCGAAGGAAGCGACCGCGTCGCCGCCTTCATCGCCTCACGACCCGAAGAGAACGCCTCCTGGGACGCGCCCGAACCCAACGACACCGCCCCCGAAGCCGAATGGGGCTTCGAAGACATCCTCCTCGACGACATCGACCGCTTCGCCAACGACCACGGCTACCCCGTGCGCCTTTTACGCTTCCAAGATCCCCGCCACCTCAGGGCCCCCGTCGCCGACCTCCACCGCGAACGCTACGGCGAACACGACATCCCCACCAACCGACTGCTCGTCCAAAGCTTCACATGCATCGACCCCTGGTGGAGCCAACGCACCGGAAGCGTCCCCTACTGGATCCCCTTCAACGGCGAAGACAGCGCAGAAGCCCTCGAAGCCTACCTCGAACGCTCCGACCCCTTCGACGAGATCCATCTCCTCGCGTTCTCCAACGGAGTCCGAAGCGCCGCCCAAGCCCCCATCGAACGCTGGGAAAGCATCCTCAACCGCGCCCAACGACGCGGCGAATTCCTCGGCATGGATCCCGAAGCCTACCCCCTCGACTTCGGCCTCTACACCAAATACCACGAAGAGATCCCCGAGAAGATCCCCGCAAGGAACGCCCTGATGCCCCCCCTCCCCATGAAACGCCTCGAAGCCTTCCTCCACGAACACCAGGACGAATACGACATCGAATGGACCGACCGCTGAACGCCCCTCCGCGTTAAATCTCGTACCGCAAGGCCCGATAAACCAAGTACACGACCGCGGCGCCCAACCCCACCAAGAACGGCGCCATCACGAGCACGAACCCCACGCGGATCCACGTGGGCTCCTCATCCGGCCCCGGCTCCGCCTCAGGATGATCCTCATCCTCCTGAGCCGCATCCACGCCCCCACCCAACGCTCCAGCAGGGAACGCGAACAAGGACCCGATCAACAACAAAAGGCACGTCCACGAAGCCGCCCGAGACAAGACCTTCACATCGACCACGCGCCGCGCATGCACCAACCCAGCATAAACCCTAGCGACTCACATGCAACGAACGCACCGACCCCTCTCCCCGGCCCTGGAGAAGGCTGGATTTCACCCTCCCACCCGGCTTCTGCGCTGGTGGACTCACCGAATCCATCCTCTGTCCCCTAATTTTCCACGCCGGAAGCAACGAAGGAACCTACAGCGCGACCGAACCCGGAGACATCACGCTGAATAACTACCTACGCTTGACTCTCGATGAGGCCACGCTCGAAGCCGAATGCTCCAACGAAGACGAATGCACGTGGACCGCCTTCGCACGCCCTGAGATCGCCATCGATACCACGTTCACCCTCAAAGCCACCGTTTTCTACGAAGCTATCCCCGCAGGCTTCAGCGCCTTCGACGACGCACAAACATAGAAAACACGCGCAACGACAAGCCGCACGAAAGCCCTACGGGGACGGCTTGATCTCCTCGATCGAAACCTCACGCGCCGGGTTCACCTTCACCATGTGGTTCTGCGGAACCTTCTCCCACACGCTCTCCTCATCCCACAACCGCTCGCTCGCGATCAACACCGCTCCCTCCTCCCCCGGCTCCTCGCTACGAAACTCCCCATCCTCACAATGGAACGCACGAGCCCGCGCAACGTACAACGACTGCGCCGGCTCATCCGTCGGATGACGATACCGCGTCGCCACCAAACTCTCCCCATCGCTCACACAAAAATTCGCCTGCGTCGACGCCGACTCCTCCCCCACCTCCCACTTCAACGCGTCAATGTACGACAACGTCTCCACCGTCGCATCCGCCAACGCATCCACCGACAAATCCGCCGCCCGATCCCCCAACACCTGCTGGAACGCCCCAAACACATGCTCACTATCCGTCGAACCACGGACCCCGAAGAACACGTCATCATCCAACTCGTTCTGCAACTTCCGAATCACCTTCCGATACGCCCCAAACGCCCCATTATGCATGAACAACAACTTGCGCCGCCCGCGCTCCACCGCATCCACATCCTTCTTCGCCCGCCCATCACCGTTCACCGCACGCCCCCCCGGGAACGGATGACAATTCAACTGCTGCACCGGCAACCCCGGCGACGCCGCACGAACATGCGCCAAGAACGTCGGCGTACGAACCACCGGCGCCACATACCGCATATTATCATCCGACCACGCCGGATGCAACGTCCGATACACCCCCGGCTCCTCGCTCACACGCCGATCATACCACCCCACCCCCCACCCATCCCCGTTCAACGGCTCCTTGCGCTCCTGCGCGTTCACGCTCTGATGAATCAGGCTATGCTCCGGCTCGTACAAAAGCTCGGCCAACCGGATCGGCGGGCCATGGTACGCAACGAAACGACACATGCAAACACCCCACCCCAAGCCAACAACGAATATGTTTGGCCATCGCACCTCGGGGAAAACACCCCCGGCCGCTCCCGCAACTCCTATCATGGGGAGGCCACCTAACCAGGACCCGTGCCCGACCTTTTCGACCTCACCGTCTCGGATGTCATGCGCACAGACTTCCAAAGTGTTCGCCCCGACGAACGCGCCAGCCAAATCCTCTCCGCGTTCGCCAAAGATCGCGAACCCGCCGTCGTCGTCACCGACGACAAAGGCCGATACCTCGGCATCGCAAGCGAACGCGACTACCTTCGAACCCAACTCGACCCCGGCAAAGCGCGCGTCTCCAACGGCCTCCCCGAGCACGAGATTCCCACCGTTCACCCCGATGACGACCTCATCGAAGCCGTACGCTTGATCCTCGACAGCAACGCGCGAAGCCTCGCCGTCGTCCAAAAAGAGGACAACGTCCACCGCGTCCAAGGCATCCTCGTACGCGAAGACATTATCCACGCTGCAGGACAAACCAGCCTCGGCGACCGCGACCTCGCCGACGACATGACGCAAGATGTCATCCTCGCAAACGCCGACGACAGCGTCGCCAAAGCCCTTAGCATGATGCGCACCGACGGCTTCAGCCACCTCCCCATCGTCGAAGACGGAAGACTCGTCGGCATCGTGACCGTCCACGACATCCTCCGCCAAGTCATCCAACCCCTCCGCGGCTCCGACCGCGGCGGATGGAAAACCGGCAGCGGTGAAAAAGACCGACCCCTCGGGATCCCCCTCAAAAGCATCATGTCAAGCCCCGTCGTCAACGTGCCCCGAGGATCGACCTACAGGGACGCCAGCGAACTGATGCACGAGAAAACCATCGGCAGCGTCGTCATCACCAAAGACGGCGAATTCCCCTACGGCATCGTCACCCGGCGCGACCTTCTCAACCCCATCCGACTCCTCGACCCGGACGTTCCACAGATCGTTGTCCACTTCTCCAGCAAAGACACCAGCCGCGACGGGTACGAAAGCAGCGGCGCCCCCGAAGAAGTCCGCGAGTTCATGCGCCGCTACCAAAAACGCCTCGAACCCGCCCTGCTCCAGATCCACGCCAAACGACACAAAGACAAGAACCGCAAACGCGACCTCTGGCACATCCGCACCAACCTCTCCAGCGACATGGGCAACTTCTACGCCGTCGGCGAAGGATGGGGCATGAAACACGCCACACGCCTCGCCGTCGACCGCCTCGAACGAAAAGTCCGACGCGTCAAAGAAGAAAACCTCTCCAACCCAAGCCGCGAATTCATCGAAGAGAACCTCTACTAAGCCAACCCCCCCACCCACGCCCTCCGCAAGGCGAACGCTTTTCTACACCGCGGATATGCCCAGCCCGGGCCGCGCCGCATCGCAACGCAGGGACCCAACCGGCTTTTAACCACGCAACCCACCGCCGGACCCCACGCACGACGCGACGCGCCCCCCAAGGGACGAACATGGAGGAGCACCCGGGCGAACCCCCCCAGGACGCACCCACCCCCAGCGGCGGCATCGTCATCCCCATCGAAGACGTCCCCGCCATGAACGACACCGTCCTCTACGCCCTCGACCAACTCGAACCCGGCCAACCCCTCCACCTCATCGCGACCACACCCCAAGACGACCCCATCGAAGCCACCGTCGCACGAAACCTCCTCGCACGCGCCGAAGGATG
>PWVY01000269.1 GCA_003561665.1 Thermoplasmata archaeon | reverse complement strand
TGAATGGGACCAAGATGTGGATCACGAACGGGACCGTGCTCGACTACATGGTCACGCTCGTCCTCACCGACCCAGACGCCGACTCCCGGCACCGACGTCATTCGCTCCTTGTAATCCCGTCCGACCGGGAAGGGTTCGAGGCGAACAAGATCAAAGGGAAACTCGGCATCCGAGCCTCGGACACCGCAGAGATCCAACTCAGCGATGTCCGCGTGCCTGAGGAGAACCTCCTCGGAGAGCGGGGGAAGGGCTTCAAGTACGTCATGGAGTTCTTCAACCAAGCCCGGATCGGCGTCGCCGCGCAAGCTGTCGGTATGGCCCAAGGCTGCATCGACATGGCCAAGGATTACGCCACCCAACGCAAGCAGTTCGGGAAGCCCATCGCGGACTTCCAAGCCATCCAGTTCAAGCTCGCCGAGATGGCCACCCGGACCGAGGCCTCCCGCTTGATGACGTACAAGGCGGCATGGCACGCCAACGAGGGCAAGCCCGTTCCTCACCTAAGCAGCAAAGCGAAATGGTTCAGCGGCGAGACGGCCGTGTTCTGCGCGGACGAGTGCGTTCAGATCCACGGGGGAAGCGGGTACGTGGCCGAGATGGACGTGGAGCGCTTCTACCGCGATGCGAAAATCACGGAAGTCTACGAGGGAACCAAGGAGATCCACAAGCTGATCATCGCGCGCGCCATGCTCAAACAGCTTGGGTGAACCGCTAGCTCGGACGGGCGCTGGGTCATGCGTCGGTGAAGGCGAGCACGTCGAAGCCTCTGACGGTGTCCCCGGCGAAGATGTACCGCCCTTCGTACTGTGCTTCCCAGTTATCGCCGAGCGCTGCTTCGGTGTCCACGATGAAGGGCTCCGTGGGGTCTTGGAAGTCCACGAGCACGGTGCCGGCAGCACGCCATCCAACGATGACCTGGCCCCGGTCGGTGAGGATCTCCCCGAAGTGCGCCGTGCAGGGTGTCGGGGGTATGTTGTCTTGGGGGATCGGGGGAGCGATCCAGCTCAGAGGCGTGGGGGAGGTTTCGTCGCTGATGTCGTAGAACCATACCGCGCCGACCGGGTCGCTTATGGTTCGATCGCTCACGGGGGAGTCGATGGCGGCATAGCAGCCTGCGGCTGCGTCGGTGGACCCGGCGAACTCGTCCCCGATGAGGAGGATGTCTTTCTCGTTGGTGACGGTGGCCCAGTGGTGGATGTTGATGCTGGGGTTGTGGATCCGCGTGATCACGGATGGATCCTCGGGGGTCGTGATGTCCCAGATTTGGGTTTCCGTGATGGCGGCGCAATACGCACGCTCGGCATGGGGCCCGATGCGAACGTCGTGGCATGCGAAGTCGGTGCGTTGATCGATGACGCGTGGCTCCTCGGGGTTGGTGGCGTCCACGATGTCGACACCGGGCACGTCCAGGCTTCGGCTGTTGTAGACGAGGTGCGTATCGGGGACGGTGATGACGTTGTGCACCTCGCTTTCGCCCTCGAGCACGATGCTAAGGAGCGTGGGTTGGGTGGGGTCGGTGACGTTGATGAACTTCATCCCGGTGCTTTGCCCGGCTGCGACGGCGATGGTGCGATCGTCGTAGTGGAGGAGGTCCACGCCGCGTGTGAACTCGTCTTCGAGGGGGCCCTCGATGGTGGGGTTCGTGGGGTCCGTGATGTTCACGGTGTAGAAGCCGTGACTGAGGCCTGCCACGTACGCGATGGGTGCCTCGACGTGGATGCCAGCTGCGGCTTGAACCTCGTCGAGGCGTGTGATGTGCTCGATGCCGGTGATCGTCTCGGGAAGCACGCCTAGCTCGGTGGTGGGGTCCGCGTCGTTGGCGGTCTCTTGGATGGCTTGGGGGTCTTCTGCACCGAGGCATCCCGCGGTCGCGAGAAGGATGGCGAGAATGGCAAGGAAGAGCCGGTTCCGCATGGGCTTCATGGGTGAGCTTGCGGGAGCGGGGAAAAACGTTGGGGTCATTCCTGCGTACGACCAACTGAATGATTGCATGTTTGTCTTCCCCCCGCTCCTATAGTCTGTCAGCGAAGACAGACACAGGAAGGTCCGCTAGAGGCCTGTGATGGGCGTGGGGATGAAGGTGACGAAGATCAAGAGCAGCGTCCCGATGGCCAAAAGGGCGCGCTTATCGTCGAGCTTTGTGACGCTGTTCAACGTGGGTGGGTGTCGGGCGCCCAGGAAGAGGATGATCAACGCGAACACCAACCAACCCCCGTATCCTTCGATCCATTGATCCGGGCTAAACGGGGGGATACCCATGCCCAGGAGCACGAGACCCGCAAGCGCGATCAGGCTAAGCGTTTGAGCCTTCTCACCCACGAGCGAGGCTGCGATGTGCCCTCCATCCAGTTGTCCGCTAGGGATCAGGTTGATGCCCGTGACCAAAAGGCCCACCCATCCGGCCATCGCGACCGGGTGGATGATGGCATCTGCAGCGATATCGAACGGCCACGCCAGCGCATCGAACAACAGGGGCGTTCCCAGCATCACGGTGGCACCCTCTTGCGCCGTCCGGACGGGATCCACCGCCATCAGGAATGCGCCCAACAACGTGACAGGGATTGCGACCACGAGGCCGGCCAGAGGCCCGCTTGCCCCGATATCGAAGAGGGCCTTCTTGTCCGGGATCGGTTCGCGAAGACTGATGAAAGCGCCCAGCGTCCCGATGTTCACCGCGAACACGGGAGGCAGCGGGATGAAGTACGGGAACGAGGGCGTTAACCCGTGTCGCTTGCCCGCGATGTAGTGCCCCATCTCGTGGACACCGAGGATCAACATGAGCGGGAGCGCGAACAAAACGAAGCCGCCAATCATGAACTCGCGGCCCAACGGGAGAAGCGCCGCATCCGCACCGTAGCACTCGAAACAGAACCCTGGGTTGCGGTACCCGAACACGGCGAAGGCGCCTGCAAGCGTCGTCGTCAACCAGGTTCCCAAGAACAGGGCCCAGTTGACCCATTCCTTCCGCTCGGGAGGACCGGGTTGTGGGAACACGTTGAGCACACGTTCCCCGCCTTCCTCCCGGATCGCGCACGCGTAACCTTCGCTATCGATGGCCTCCAAGAGCTGGTTGAAGCGCTCCTCGATCTCCCCCGCCTCCTCATGCACGTAGTACGTCCCGATGAAGTCGTCCTCGTGAGCCTCGTACGGGGCGAAGTGGGAACGCACCGCGTCGCGTACCGGTTGAGGGACGCCAGGCTCGACCTCATCGTCGTCCAAACGCGCCTGAACCCAGTCCGGGGGGGTGGCCACCGCGCCCGGGCGAGGAAGCGGTTCCTTGAAAAGGCTTCGGCACCCGGTCGCGTTCCAACCTTGCTCCGCGGCACATTTCCAAGGCCCTTTGAGAAAACCCTATCAGGGGGTAGTTAGGGTTCTTGGATGGCTTGAAAAGTGGTGCAATGGTCGAGGATTCGCACATCGCGATCCTGGATGAGGACGGAACCATCATCGCGACCAACCGAGCCCAGGATCCCGTCCCCGAGGCCGAGCACGTCACGCCAGGAGACAGCCTACATCAACTTTTGGCCCCCGGCGTGGACGAGGAGACCTCGCGCGAGGTGCACGAGGCCATCCAACGGTTGCTCAACGGGGGTCAAACGACGTACGAGACGGAGTACGCTTGGGAGGGGGGAAACGGGGAGCGCTGGTTCCATCTGGTGGCCACACGGTTCGAGTTCGAAGCCCGGTCTCGAATCGCCATCACGCATCGCGACGTGACGGACCGGCAAGCAGCCCGGATGGAACGGCAAGCATTGCAAGAGCAGTACACAGAAGAGGACCTGCTGCTCCAGAAGCTCGCCGAGAACCTTCCTCAAGCCCTATGGGTCGTGGACGGGGACCTTCAGGAGGTTGATTTCATGAGCCCCCGAGCCGCCGAGATCTGGGGGCTGCCCCTTGAGGACCTCAAGGAGGACCCGTTGGCATGGATGCAAGTCATGCACGAGGACGACCGCGAACGCGTACAGAACCTCATCCCGGGCCTCCTCGAATCCGCCCGGGTCGACCCCACCATCGTCCCGGAGTTCAAACTCCGCATCCGACATCCGAGCAAGGGCGAGGTACGATGGATCCGCGTCCAGGGCGTCCCCATCCACGAACAAGGGGAGCTTTCCCAAATCGTCGGCATCGTCGAGGACATCACGAGCCAGCGCGAAGAGGCCCGGCAAGAACATCGACGCACACGAGCCCTAGCCCGAAGCACCGAGCTTGAACAGCTCCTCTTCGCCACAAGCCACAGCCTCCAAACCCACATCCGACAAGCCGTCAGCTTCTCTCAGCTCCTCGAACGCCAACACGCCAACGCCCTCCCTCCTGAGGCCAACGAGCTCCTCGATAACATCGTGACGAGCGTTCGAGAACTCGAAACCCTCCACGAGGCCCTCAACCGCTACGCGAACATCACCGACGACGACAACCCTCACGCCCCCGTGAACCTCAACACCATCCTCGAGAAAGCCAAGACACGCCTTGCCAAGAAGCTCGAAGCGGCGAACGCGACCGTGCACGCCGAGGAACTTCCCACCGTCCAAGGCGACGCCCGCCACCTCGCCGAACTCTTCACCGAACTGCTCCAGAACGCGGTCCAGTTCCGGAGCGAAGACCCCCTTAACGTGACCGTTCGTGCAGAACAGGACGCATCCCTCTGGCGCATCGAGGTGACCGACAACGGGCAAGGGTTCGATCCCAAGTACAGCGACGGCCTCTTCCGCCCCTTCCGTCAACTCGACCCTGGCCGCGGGAACGAACAGGTCGGCATCGGGTTAACCATCTGCCGGCGCATCGTCGAGAACCACGACGGCACCATCAACGCCCACGCCAACCCTGACCAAGGCGCCACCGTTCGGTTCATGCTCCCCGCAGCCAACCAGCTCGACATCACGAGACCATAGGCCCCGATGGCCGTTGCGCAGGAAGACTTTTAGAGCCCCAGAGCGCCTCGGTGCGACGGGAGCGCGACATGCACCGCTTCAGGACCCTCATCGTAGCCCTCACGATGCTCACCATGACGACGGCAGGATGCATCGGAGAGATGGGAAGCGAGCTTGACCCCCAAACCGCCGACTCAACCCCCGAGGAGGCGTACGACACCTCGCAAGGCTGGAGCACCCCCACGGTTCCCCCCAAGTACGAGATCCTCGACGGCATCGAGACGAAAGTCGAAAGCTTCGATGGCACCCCCATCAGCATCGGCGTGTTCCTCCCCGACAAAGAAGAATGCGACTGGAACGATAGCCTCCCCAACCACGACGCCGACCTCCCCAAGGCATGTCAACTCCCCGTCGTCATGGACGCTGGCCCCTACTGGGCCGACGTCGTCGACGAACAACGCTACCGCCCACCCCTGGTCGAATGGCTCGTCCCCCAAGGCTACGCCGTCGTCCAAATGAGCGTGCGAGGCACCGGCGAAAGCGGCGGGTGCATGGAGTTCATGAGCATGAACGAGCAACGCGACGTCGACGAAGTCGTCACGTGGCTCGGCGAAGCCGCCTGGACCAACGAGAACGTGGGCATGATGGGGCGAAGCTACGATGGCACCACGCCCTTCATGGCCGCCGCGCAAGGCAACGACTACCTCAAAACCATCGTCCCCATCAGCGGCGTCGCCAGCGTCCCCGACCTGATGTTCAAAAACGGCACCAGCGAAACACGCGGACCCATCATGCACAGCGTCGTCTACTGGGCCTTCTTCGGCATGGGAACCACGTACGGTGCCGACGCGGCCGACTGGCGCGCGGACCACTGGCACGAGCAAGCCTGCGAAGAGCTCGTCATCGGGCAAACCCAAGGCGTTTACGCCACCGCGACAGGGGACACGCGCGACGAGTACTGGGAAATCCGCGACTGGCGAGCCCCCATCCTGGAGAACTACAACGGAAGCATCTGGATCGTGCACGGCATGCAAGACTGGAACGTCGACCCCAGCCAAGTCATCCCCTGGATCGGTGAACTCATGGAAAGCGACATCGAGACCAAAGGATGGCTCGGACAATGGGCACACCACTACCCCGACCGCGTCGACGAACACCGCAACGCGCGTTGGGACTGGGCCGACGAGACCCTCCAATGGTTCGACTACTACCTCAAAGAAGACGGCGACAAACCCTCCCTCGACGTGGAAGTCGAAGACACCATGTTCAACTGGCGCGTCGAAGACACCTACCCCCCCCAAGACCTCGACTGGTCCACCCTCGAGACCCCCTGGGACTCTGAAACCGTCAGCAACGACAACGCCATCACGCACACGTTCGACCCCCTCATCGAGGACGTACGCATCGCCGGGCTCCCCCAAGTCCACGCCACCGTCACGCCCACCACGCCCACCGGAGGCTGGCTCTTCGCCGAACTCAACCACGTCTGGCCCGATGGCGTGACCGAACGCATCGGCTGGGGCACACTCGACCTACGCCACCACCAAGGCAGCAACGAGGCCCCCGACACCCTCACCCCCGGGCAACCCCTCGACATCACCATCCAATTCGAACCCCTCGACGCGCACGTCGCCCAAAACCACCAACTCCAACTCGTGCTCCACAAAGACGGAGCCGCAAGCATCCCCGAAAGCCCCGACCCAAGCCCCGTGCTCATCGACGATGCCACCCTCAACGTGCCCACCATCGATCGCCCCAACCTCCTCGGGCAAGGAGCCCCACCAAGCCCCACCGACACAACCACCACGATCCCCCCGGTGATGCACCGATGAAAAACAACCCCTGGATCCTCCTCGCCGCGATCAGCCTCGCGCTCGCCGCCGGATGCCTGGGCCTCAACGATGAAAAACTCGACGAACAAAGCCTCGACCCGGCCCAAGCCGAGAACGCATACAACATCTCCTCAGGCTGGAGCACCCCCGCCCAACCGCCCCAGTACGACATGCTCGAAAGCGAGCACGTGCTCGTCGACAGCTTCGACGACACCCCCATCAGCATGGCCATCTTCCTCCCCGACAAACAAGAATGCGACTGGGAAGGCGCCATCCACGAAGGGGAACAGCTCCCCGACGAATGCGCACTCCCCACCGTCATGACGGCCAGCCCCTACTGGGGCCCCAACATCCACGAGGACAGCTACAGGCCCCCCATCGCGACGTGGCTTGTCCCCCAAGGCTACGCCGTCGTTCACATGAGCCTCCGCGGCACCGGCGACAGCGGCGGATGCATGGAATTCGGATCCATGAACGAGCAACGCGACGTCGACGAGATGCTCGACTGGACCGCCGAACAAGAATGGAGCACCGGCGAGATCGGCATGATGGGCCGAAGCTACGTCGGCACCACGCCCTGGTACGGAGCCGCGTTCGGGAACGAGAACCTGAAAACCATCGTCCCCATCCACGGCATCACCGACTGGAGCAAACTCATGTTCAAAAACGGGACCAGCGAAACCCGCGGCCCCATCCTACACACCTTCTTCACCCTCAACTACGGGCTCGGCCTCGACGACGGCGGCGAACCCGACCGACGAAGCGACCACTGGCTTGACCAGCTCGCCTGCGTCGACACCTGGGAAGGCGCCGCCTACGGACCCTCAACGAAAGCCACCGCAGACGCCAGCCACGAATACTGGCAAGAACGCGCCATGCAAGACCGCATCCTCGAGAACTACAACGGAAGCGCATGGATCATCCAAGGCCTCCACGACTGGAACGTGAACCCCAGCCAACAAGTCCCCTTCCTCAACGACCTCGAAAACGCCGGCATCGAAACCAAAGCCTGGCTCGGCGTTTGGGCCCACGACTACCCCGACCGCGTCGACGAACAACACAACCTCCGCTGGGACTGGGCCACCACCGTCGTCAACTGGTTCGACCACCACCTCAAAGGAGAAAACGTCGACACCGGACCCAGCGTCGAAGTGCAAGACAGCCTCCTCACATGGCGAACCGAAGAGCACTACCCCCCCAAAGACGCCACCATGCTCGAACTCGAAATCGGCGCCGACAACACCATCCAACCCGCCGGCGACGCCCAACCCCAAGACTACATCCTCGCCAGCACCCCCACCAGCACCACCCTCGGCACAACCCAAGCCAGCACAACCCTCACCTTCACCACAGACCCCCTCGAGGACGACCTACGCATCGCCGGGCTCCCCCAGTTCCACACAACCGTCACGCCCACCACGCCAGCAGGCGGATCCCTCTTCGCCCAACTCTACCACGTCTGGCCCGACGGCGTCACCATGGAGATCGGATGGGCCGCCATCGACGTCCGAAACCACGAAGGCGGGAACACGCACGAGGACCCCCTCATCCCAGGCGAACCCGTCATCGCCAAGATGCAGTTCGAACCCCTGGACGCCATCGTACCCGCCGAGCACCAACTGATGCTCGTCATGCACAAACACGGCGTCCACACCGTCGACCCCAGCCCCTACGACGACCCCCTCATCGTGCACGCAGGGAACGAACAAAGCATGCTCCGACTCCCCACCATCGACCGACCCCACATCGTCATCGAAGCCACACCCCCCAGCCTCCCACCAACCACCAACACGAACCCCACCCCCACACCATAACCCACGCACCGAACCCTCAGAACCCCCTAGCGGTGACCCCAGCCTCGATGCGAACCCCCACCAGGCCGCCTCCCCTATCCACCATCCTCAAGGAGATCCCCCTCCCGAACCGGCCGCACGAAACCCTCCACCACGTCCCGCCGCGTCAACACCCAAACCCCATACAACGCGAAAACCAAAGGCAAAAACGTCAACGTCAAAACCCCCAGAACCCCCACAGCAACAGCC
>PWVY01000011.1 GCA_003561665.1 Thermoplasmata archaeon | reverse complement strand
CTCCGCCACAAAATCACCATCCACGACCGATCCCCCCTCGCGGACGAACTCGGCAACCTCCTCAACTACCGCCTAGAACTCAAAAAAGCCGCCAAACAAGACCTAACCGACGCAAGCGCCACCAGCAAACAAGGCATGGTCAAAGTCATCCTCAACAGCGTCTACGGCGTCATGGCCAGCCGACACGCCCGCTACGCCAGCCTACCCGTGGCCATCGCCATCGTCGGCACCGCCCGCCAACTCATCCGCCGCGTCGAAGACAGCCTCGGCGACGCCAAGATCGAAACCGACACCGACGGCGTCTACGCGAAAGGACACATCGATCCAACCCCCATCGAAGACCGCATCAACCAATACCTCGAAACCGAGCTTGGCGCCCAACCCACCCTCACCGTCGACGCCGACACCTACGAAGCCGGGTTCTTCCACGAAGGCAAAAACTACCTCCTGCTCCACGACGACGGACGCCTGGAAACCCACGGCGTCGCCTTCAAAGGAAGCTCACGTCCACCCATCTTCGACGCCGCCCTCGAACGCGTCGCTCGCCCGCTTCTCGAGGGACAAGACGACGTGGACGAGATCGCAAGCCAAGCCCTTGATCTTTCAACCTACGACGCTGACGACTTCGTCATGCGCGTTCGCCTTGGCAAAGACCCCAGCGCGTACGAAGCCACCAACCACGTCGCCGCGCAGATCGCTCGTGCCGCGCAACGGGCAGGGCAAGATGTTCAGCGAGGCGATCAGATACGGTATGTGAAGACAACAAGAGGCTACGACATCGCCCGCCCACGCGCGTTCAAACGCATCGACGAGGAATACTATCGAGACGTGCTCGTTCAACTCTTCAAGCGCCTTGGCATCGAGGCACGCCCTGCTGACCAGCGGAGCCTCACCGAGTTCATGTGATGATAGGAAGCTCCAGTGGATGCACGCGCAGCATCCGATAGCGCTTCAAAACGGTTAAGAACAGGATGCGGAGTTCGGCGACTTGGATGGGATGCACTAGCTCCGCTCGCTTCGAGGTAGCTGGAGGTTTCCTCGTACGTCACGCACGCGTGCTGCTTGACGGGGAACTCGCCTCGGAGTCCTTAACACAACAACCCTCGACCTCCTCGTAAGGGAAGAGGAAGCCGTGAACGCCTCGTGCCTAGCGTAGCTCACCGTCACGGTTCAAGGATGCGTTGGCGACGTTCTCGGCTGAGCTTACGGGGAACATCCGTGATGATGCCGTCCACCCCCATGTCCATCAGTTGGCGAGCGAAGTCGCCGTTGTTGATGGTCCACACCCAGAAGCCTTTGCCCTCCTTGTGTGCGCGATCGATGACCTCCTCGTGAATCAAATCGATGCCTTCGTGTTGAGGGGGGACCACGATGGCATCCGCGTCGACATCTTCGCCCTCGTAGAAGGCTTCTGCACCGTGACGCCCTGCGCCGCGTGGCGCTTCGGGGAGGTGGGAGGCGGTTTCGTCAAGCACGTCGTCATCGTATCCTGCAAGGAGGATGTTCTTGGGATCGCGCCAGGATTCTTTGAGGGCTTGGGCTGTGGCTTGGGGGGGTGCTGTGTCTTTGAGGTCGATGATGGTGGGGACGCCGGGGTAGGCGTCGAGGAACTCGGTGAGGGTGGGGACTTGGTACCAGGAGCGGGGGATGCCGTGTTCGGGGGCTCGGTCTCCGGTGGCGATGTCGGCGTGTTCGCTCCAGAGGGTGCAGGGGTCGAGTTGTTTGACTTCTTCGAGGGTCATGGTGGCGATGGCGCGCTCGTCGAGGCAGGTGCGTTCGGCGGTTCGGTCGTGCATGATGACGGGGACGCCGTCTTCGGTGCCGCGAACGTCGATCTCGACGTGGGTGGCTCCGGCGGCGAGGCCTTTCGTTGTGCAAAGGAGGGTGTTCTCTGGGCCTTCGAGGAGGCCGCCTCGGTGGGCGGCAAGGGCGGTGATGGGGGAGCCCCAGGGGTCAAGCGTTTTCGTCATTCGGGGTCTCCTCGTTGAACGGTGGGAGGTTTGCAAGGCCAAGGAGGGTAAGGGCTTCGTGGAGGGCTGTTTTCGCGCCGGGTTCGTGCTTGTGGTCTGTTGCGAGGGTTTGGAGGGTTGTGAGGGCGTGGGGTGTGTTGAGGTCGTTTCGGAGGGCGTTGATGGTGTTTTGGAGGAGGCGTTGGAGGGGGGTGGAGGGTTCGCCGGGTGTGGCGTCGTGGTATGCTTCGTGGAGGGTTTGGGTGGTGTCGTGGGCGGTGTCGAGGAGTTTGGGGGTCCATTCGATGGTTTCGCGGTAGGGTTCGAGGAGGTATGCGGTTCGGATGGTGGCGGGGCCGTGTTCGTTGATGGCTTCGTTGAGGGGCACGGTGTTGCGGAGGCTTTTGCTCATCTTGTCTTCGCCAAGGCGCACGAGCCCGTTGTGGACCCAGTATCGGACGAAGTCGGTGTTGGTGAGGCAGCGGGCGATGGCGCGTTCGCTTTCGTGGTGGGGGAAGATGAGGTCTTGGCCGCCGCCGTGGATGTCGATGGTGTCGCCGAGGAGGTCTGTGGCCATGACGGCGCATTCGGTGTGCCATCCGGGGCGGCCTTCGCCCCAGGGGGTTTCCCAGGTGATGCCGACGTCGTCGCGGTTGCGCCAGAGGACGAAGTCGAAGGGGTTCTCTCGTCCGTTGATCTGGTCTTTTGTCACGGTGGAGACGATGGCTTCCATGGGGTCGCGGCCGAGGAGTTCGCCGAAGCCTTGGATGTCGCATACGCGGAAGGCGACGCCGTCGTCGATGGCGTATGCGCATTCGTGGTTTTCGAGCGTTTGTGTGGCTTCGATGATGGTGTCCATGTAGTCGGTGACGCGGGGGAAGGCGTCGGCTTGGAGCACGTCAAGGCGGTCCATGGCGTCGAAGTAGGCTTGCTCCATTTCTCGTGCGTATTGGATGGGTTCGATGCCGCGTTCTTTGGCTCGCCGTACGATGGGTTCTTCGATGTCCGTGAAGTTTTGGACGTGTTGAACGTTGTACCCGGCGTGTTCGAGCACGCGGCGGAGGACGTCGAAGACGACGTAGCTTCGTCCGTGGCCTACGTGGGGGGGTCCGCTGGTGCTGATGCCGCAGACGTAGAGTTTCACGGTGTTGGGTTCGATGGGTTCGAAGGGCTCCACGCGGCGGGTGGTGGTGTTGTAGAGGTGGATTTGGTCGGGGGCGTGTTGGGGGTGTTGTTGGTTGTGTGTGTCGAGGTCCCCCTCGGGGAGTGCGCCTGCGCTTTGGGTGTTGGGTTCGCTTGCGGCCATCAGCCGACCTCCTGTCCGCCTGCAGCGATGATGGCGTCTCGGTGTTCCTTGACGGGGGGGCCAAGGCGCATCTGCAGAGGCGTGTCCGTGGTCACGAAGCCGCGGCAGGTCCATGCGGTTTGTGCAAGCATCCCGTTTTTGGGGTAGATGAGTTCGACGGGTTGGTCTGGGATACGTGTGAGGAGGGCGTCGACGAGGTGTTGGGCGTGGTTGCCGTGGCGTGGGTGTGTGATGACGGGTCCGATCTCGGTGAGGGTTTCTCCGGGGCGTGCGATGCCGTAGCCGGTGAGTTCGTTGTCGTCGTTTGTGATGCCAAGGCAGGTGTGGGGGTGTTGGTTGATGAGGTTTTCAAGCCATGCGCTTCGATCGCCGGGGAAGATGGTCGCGTCGAGGTGTTGGACTTCGCTGATTCGGTTTTCAAGCGTCGTGGTGTTGGGGTTGCGGCCGGTGCGTTTGCCGCCGTTTGCGACGCAGTATTCGGCTTCGCCTTGGAATCCGATGCGTTCGTAGAGGGGGATGGCTTTGGGGGTGGCGTAGAGTTTGATGGTGGTGCATCCGTGGTCTTTGAGGGCGGTGATGGTGGCTTCGACCATGGCTTGCCCTGTGCCTTCTCCGCGGTGGTTTTTGAGGGTGGCGACGCCTCCGATCCATCCGGTTTCGCCCCAGGGGAAGCCGAGGGTGAGGCCGACGGTTTGATCGTCCTTGATGGCGAGGACGCTGCATCCGTTCGTGTGGTGGAGAAGGCGTTCGAAGGCGTTCTTGGGGTAGCCCCAGAAGGTTCGAAGCGGGGTTGCTTGCTCTTGGTTGGCTGGGGTGAGGGGGATGATGCGGGTTACGTTGCCTCACCTCCGCCTTGTTGGGGTTCGGTGAGGCCTTCGTCGCATTCCCAATCGGCGAAGGTTAGAAAGCGGTCCCATCCGCGGGCTGTTTTCAGTGAGCAGGGGCCGTATTCGTCGGCTTCGGCCCCGTACCAGTAGGGGCAGCGTTTGCAGCGGCGATGCTGTTCCCCTTCGGGCGGCGGGGTCCGGTTCACGTCGATGAACACGGTGGGGCCATCGTCCACGGTGTTGTGGGAGTGAGCATCCCCGCATAACGGTTATCCCCAAGCGTCCTAACCTTCCGGTGGGGGATCGTCGTCGCGCTGTTCCGTGGTTTGTTCTTCGGGGTCCTCATGTTGGAGGCGAAGGGCCCCGTAAACGATCAATCCGAGCCCTGTGAGGATGGCGACGGCTGCTTTCACCAGCCGATCGATGGCGTCGATGCTCAGGAAGACGAACAGGCTGGTCACGGTGGCAAGGAGGGCAAGGAGGTAGAGCAGCGTGGTGGGGCGAAGCCAGCGCCATCCGAGCTTGTCGACGGCGGGCCCGGTTGATCCTTGGCTTTCGAAGTGTAAGCCAAGCCCACCGTACACGAAGGCTAAAAGGAGGAGCGCTACGACACGGCCGGCGTCGCTGATGCGGGTGCGGATCTCGGTTGCGAAGTAGACGGTCCCGATGGTCGCGACGAAGACCCCGATCAGGAGCAGGAGGGTGCGCATGTGGAAGACGGTGCCTTCCTGGTCCTTCATGCATCCACCTCCACGATCGTGAACCCGCCGTGCATCCACGTGCTCCCCACGTGCGTTTCCACGTGCACGAACCATTGACCCTGATCGGCGGGATCACGGGGCGTGATCAGCGCGGTGACGGGGACCTCGAACGTGGCCTCGCCGCTGTTTCGAGCGTCCGCGATCACTGTGCCCGTTGCAACGCTCGTTCCCGCGGTGTAGACATGGTAGGGTTCCTCATACGCCAAAGGGTACCCGTTATCCACGGTCAATCGGAACGAGACATCGTCCGTGCGGTTCTTCTCAAGCATCGTTTCTCCCGGGACGCGAGGATGGTCGTCGGTCATCGTCGCGATGGTGCTCCACCCTGTGCCGTCCTCGACCTGGAGATCGATGGTGCGCTCCATGCTTGCATCCACGCCGACGACGAGGAAGAGAGCCGCGGCAGCGACGATCGCGACCAGTAACCCTCGGGAAGTCTCGACCATCTGCTGGCAAATAAGCGCACGTGGGTAGTACGTTCTGGTTCTCTACGGATCCATCGTCACCGTGTTCTGGAGCACGCCGACGCCCTCGATGTCGACCTCGACGCGATCGCCGTCCTGGATGGGGGCCACGCCCTCGGGGGTGCCTGTTGCGATGACATCGCCCGGTTCTAGCGTCATGTATCGTGTGATCTCTTCGATGAGCACGGGCACAGGGAAGATCATGCTTGTGCGTGCAGCATCCTGACGAGTCTCCCCGTTCACGCGCAGCTTGATACGCGCATCCTGGGGGACATCGCTAACGGGTGCAAGGAAGGGCCCGATGGGCGCCGCGTTGTCGAAGGCTTTCCCTCGTACCCAGTTCTGTTCGCGATCTTGCTCGGTTCGGTTGGATACGTCGTTCACGCAGGTGAAGCCTGCAACGACGCTCATCGCATCCGATCGGTCCACGTTCCTGCACTGTTCCTTGATGACGACCCCCAGCTCGGCTTCAGGGTCGATGCGAGCATCTTGGGGTAAGAGCAACCGATCGCCGTGTCCTGCAACCGCGCTTGGGGGCTTCAAGAAAAGGTGCGGCCTATCGGGAGGTGTGGCTCCTCTCTCGTGTGCATGGGCTTCGTAGTTTCGACCTACGCACACGATCTTGGACGGTTCGCAAGGGGGAAGGATGTCAACGTCTTCGAGTTCGTAGGAGCGGTCTGCGAAGATGATCGATTCGCCTGTCCATTCTCCTGTTCGAGCGTACCCTGAGGGGTCTAGGAACCGTACTTGGTGCATCGTTGGACCTCGAACCCGCCGCGTTCTCCTGCACCGGGTCCCCGAGCAAGAGCGTTTCGATGCCGAAGACGCAACTAGGGTCGCGTTCTTCGAGAGTGCCACCATATCACTTTTACATGGCCGTCCCGCTCGTTCGCGCATGCGGTTGCCCCTCGTACTCATCGCCGCTTTGGTCCTCGTGATGCCTGCTGCAGCGCAAGGTGCAAGCCTCGAGCTTTCAGCCTTGAATGCGCCTGCAGAAGAGCAAGTGACTGCCGGTGAAAGCATCGATCTTGGTTTCGATGTCGCCATCAACGTGTCCGAGACGACGTGCCTTAGCGATGTCGAGTTGCCGATGAACGCTACGGCCTCGGTTCAGCAAGGTGCCTCGGCTGAGGAGGCTCCCTTCTCCTTCACCGTGCCAAGCGGAGATTACGCCATCATGGATCCCCATGAAGATGAAACAAGCGTCACGGTCACGGTCGACACCGAGCCCGGCGTGACGGAAGATTACACCATCGAGGTCGGGTTGCAGGCCGTCTTCGATGGTGTCGAGGTGGAGCCGGGCGAGTGCACAAGCGATTTCCCGTCCGCTGAATCGGATCTTCTGTCAACGACGTTGATGATCGAGGCGGATGAGGAGCCAGAGGTTGAAGAAGAAGAGGACGTGGAAGAGGATCCTCCTGAGGAGGCTCCCGTAGAGGAGGATGAATCACCGCTGCCCCTGCTCGCTGCCGTCTTCGCCGTTGGGTTGGCTGCTTTGCTCCGACGCTAGGGTCCTTCCAGGGTCTGCGTCTCGGTTCGATGCGCTTCCCACGCCTCCCGTAGAGGTTCAGGGATGGGGACGGGATCGCCGTCTGGTCCGATGCAGACCCGAACGATGCGCGCAGTCGCGACAGGATCGCCCTGCCCCTGCTCGCGGGCTTCGAGCTGGAAGGTCGCGGAGGATTCGCCCAATGCTTCGACGGTCACGGAGAGGGAAAGCTCGTCCCCGGTCGGGGGTTGGGGGAACGACATCTCGTGGTGGACGACGGGTACGCGCACGTTCAGGGTGTCTTCGAGGTTCTTCTCGATGAACCCGATATCTTCCATCAGGTCCTCGAAGGCATCCTGGAAGATGCGGGTGTAGGTTCCATGGAAGACCATGCCTGCGCGGTCCATATCGTAGAACCGGAGTTTCGCGCTGGTTCGGAAAGGGCTCACGAGTGCTCAACGAAGGTGCAGGTCATCAACGTTTCACGTTGCTCCAGCCTGTGCTTCGAACGCGGTGAGGGAAGCTTGGAGCTTGGAGGTTGTTCTCTTGGGTCGTGGTGGCGTTTGGGTGATCATGCTGGGAATCTCGCTGGGTGTTCCCGCGGTCGGGATGTTCAGGGGCTTGGATGGGTTGGGGGCGTGGTCGGGTTCGAAGCCCCATCCTGCAAGGATAGCTTGCATCCCTAGGCGTCGGGGCCATGCTGCATCGTAGGCGGGCCAGTCACCAATCATGACGGCTTCGTGAGGTTCGACATCAAGGATCCGGAGGGCTTGTTGGAAGGGTTCGGGTCCCTGTTTTCCCTTCGGGGTGTCGTCGCGGGTGATGATGATTTGGAAGGCTTGGGCGAGGTTCGTTTGGGTGAGGCGGTGCCAGGCTCGTTCTCGTGGAGCGTCCGTGATGATGCCAAGCTTGGCTCCTTGTTGTTGGAGCGTTGCAAGGAGGCCACAGATGCCGGTGTAGGGTTCGAGGGCTGCTTCGTAGGCTTGCCAGGCTTCCTCGGTTGCGTGGCGTGTGGCACCGTTGAGGCCCCACGCCTCAGCGACGTGTTCGAGGCCGCGTTCGGGATCTTCGACCTCGTTCAGTGTCGCGTCGATCAGGTCTTGCGCGATCGCGGATTCGTGGTGGGGGTCGGCGTGGTGAGCGAAAGTGTGGGCCCATGCCTTGATGGGGGGCATGAACGGGATGAGGGTGTTGTCGAGATCGAAGAGCACGGTGGTGGTTCGGCGCATGGGGGAAAGAGGTGGCGGGAAGCAATGGGCCCCCCGGCGAACGGTTCAATGCTGCGTCAAACTTCAGGGTGTGGTCGCGTGGTTTTGGTGGTCGTGGGGAAACCCCTAACAATCAGTCGGTGTTATCGGCACTCTGCACGAGGGGCGTTGCTTTGGTTGTAGTGTTTGGGACGTTGGGTTTCACGCCGGAGAAGTTCTTGCCTAGTTTGCGTCATCATGCTCCCGTGGAGGAGGTTCGGGTGTTCCATGACACGGACAAGCGTTCGCGTTCGGCGGCGGACGAGGTTGTGGATCACTGTGATGAGATCGGGTTGGCTTGCGAGGCCGTGGAGCTGGATGCGTTCAACATGTTGGAGGCGGCGGGAGCCATCCGGGAGGAGGTGGACGGGTTCCCGGCCGGGTCCGTGGTGTTCAACATCACGGGCGGGACGGCGGTCTTGTCGTGCGCTGCCTTGTTGACGTGCGTGTTGGAGGGGATCCCGGCGGAGACGACGAACCTGAAAGATACCTCCTTGCCTCCTGAACCGCTGCCCTTGTTGACGCTCGAGTACAGCGAGTTGTTGACGGATGCTCAGCAGCGTGTGTTGCGTGCGATCAGCGAGCGGAACGGCAAGGTTTCTCAGAGCGATCTCGTGGAGGTGTTGGGGTTGCGGAAGGCGACGGTGAGCCATCACGTCAAATCATTGAAGGAGCGGGGGTTGGTCCGTGGGAGCCGGGCGAAGGATGCGCGCATGGAGTACCT
>PWVY01000022.1 GCA_003561665.1 Thermoplasmata archaeon | reverse complement strand
CGGGGTTGATCAGCAGGGGAGGCGGGTATGATGTTTGCGTTATGGATCCGTCGGGGAGGGTGGGCTGATTGGGATTACTCGTCGTGGTCTTCTTTGAGGGTTTGGAGGAGGTCGTGGACGTGCTCTTCGCGGGCTCGGGCGTCTAGTCGGTCGTGGTCGAGGCGGTCGTGGTGCGTGGTGTAGACGAGGTGTGCCTGTTCGTGGTCGGTGGTGCTTTCCCAGAACTTGGCTGCGCATAGGCGGTCCACGATGAGGTCTTCGATGGAGAGGATGCGGATGGTGTATCCTTTCCATTCGATGCGTTCTGATCGTCGGCTTGGGTCCAGGGTGGTTCCGACGGTTTCGATGGTGAGGCCGAGTTCGTCGTGCACGTGGTGGCGTCCGGTCTTCTCGAAGCCTGCTTGCTCAAGAATGGCTTTGATGTTGCTGGCGTTGTCGATCAGGTCGAGGTCTCCTGTGACATATTGGCCCTCGGTGAGAAGTTCCACGAGGGCGCCTCCTACGAGGATGGGTTGGTTCTCGGGTAGGTGGCGGCCGATGAGGCCAAGGAATGTGGCTCGTCGTTCGGGTGCGGAGAGTCCGTCGAGTTTTTCCTCGAGGTCTTCTTGGAGGGTGGTGGTGTCATCGGTCAAGGAAGGAGACCTCTCCTTGTGCTTCCCGCTTTTCCCATTGGCGTCGGGCGGTGCGTGCGAGGGCTTGGATGGTGTCCGTCCTTGGGGGCTTCGGGGGTGGTCCAGTGGCTCTTCTTTGGTGGCGGATCTTGCGTTGGAGGAGGGGATGTTCTCGTAGGAGCATCTCGATGAGCGATGATCGGTCTTGGTTGCGGTCCTCTTGGATGCATTCGAGCGCTTGATAGAGTTCCGGGCTCATGGAGATGGAGACCTTCTTCGATCCCATAGGGCAACTTGAGTATGACTGCAGTAGTATTTACTCTTTCGTTGGGTGAAAGAGCAAGTTCCAGGGGAAGCCTCGTCAGTGTTCGCCCAGTCCGTACTCAAGGGTCTTCTTCAAGTTCTTCTTGCCCGTGGAGTGTTCGTGCGCGGTGTTCGCGGAGTAGGTATTGGAGGACCTCATCGATGGGGAGCTAAGGGGCGGGAGTCAGCCATCGTGCTCGGGGCGGGTCCATGCTTCGCGTCGGAGGTGTTTCGGTGAAGGTTCAGTTGTTCCAGTGGTTGCAGGGGTTGCAGCGTGTGGGGGGGTGGCACACTGGAAGCGTTTGAGGCATAAAGTTTATGTTTTGCGAGCGTGGCTGTGGTTCTCCCGCGATAGGCGCTGTTTGTCAGCGTTGGTTCGTGGGGTTTGGAGTTCGTTTCACATGGAGCATGCGGAGACAAAGGAGGCGGACGCGGAAACGGTCGGGGGGAAGGCCCCGCGTCGTGAGCCTTCGTTCGTGAAGGATCATCCGTTGAAGCAGGAGGTTGCTTCGAACGGTCAAGCACAATCGGGCGTCGTTGTCGCGATCCCGACGTACAACGAGGAAGTGGCCATCGCGAGCCTTGTTTTGGCTGCGCGTGAGTATGCGGATAAGGTCGTCGTGATCGACGATGGCTCCTCGGATCGGACGGTCGAGCTTGCCAAGAAGGCGGGCGCGGTCGTGTTCGAGAACGGAGAGAACCGTGGGAAAGGCTTCAGCGTTCAGAAAGCGTTCAGTTACGCGGTCGCCGCGGAGGCGCGTTGTTTGGTGTTGATGGATGGTGACGGGCAACACGACCCGGCCGAGATCCCTCAACTCGTGGATCCCATCGTGAACCGCACCAACGGGGATGGCGTGGATGTTGCCCTTGGCTTCCGCGTGGGCGAATTGACCGAGATGCCCGCATGGCGCAAAGTCGGCAAACGCGTCCTCGATTATGCAACGGCCGCGGGCACCAACGGCATGGTCACCGATTCCCAGTGTGGTTTCCGCGCGTTCGGTGCGGACGCGATTGAAGCCATGGCGGATGGGCTAACCGAGGATGGCTTCGGCGTGGAAAGCCAACAGTTGATGATCGCACGCGAGGAAGATTTAGCGCTTGAGAACGTGAAGATTCACTGCCGGTACGAGGACTTGGAGAACACGAGCACCAAGGGACCCATCGCGCACGGGTTCGGCGTTCTTGAGAACGTGATCGAGATGATCACCCAGAAACGGCCCTTGATGTTCCTTGGCATCCCCAGCATGGCGTTGATCTTGGGCGCCGTATTCATGGGTATCCACACGTTCCAGTTCTACAACCTCACCGGGTACTTCTCGATCCCCTACGCGCTTGGCACGGCCACCATGGGCATCATCGGGATCTTCGGTGTGCTCGTCGCGTGCGTGCTCAACGTCGTGGGGAACTTCGAGGAGAAGATGCGACGCGTCGTGCGCAAAGAAGTGCAAGGGCAAGCATAGGGGACACGTTCACCGCGCCGGTCGATAGGGGGCACGTGGCGTGCATCGATGCAGATCCGTCCACACCGCACTGGGCGGGGTGTTGGGGGGGTATCGCTTGGTGGAGGCTTATTCTGTTTGTTGTTTGGGGTGGATGGTGAGTCCTTGGATTCGTTCGAACTCGCTCGTGTTGTTGGTGAGGACATCGCATTGGTTGAGGAGGGCGATGCTCCCGATGAGGAGGTCTTTGATCCCGATTTTGTCTCCGCTTTCCTGGAGGGATGCGCCGATTTTGCCTGCAAGTTGCATGGCGTCTTTGCTTGTTGAGAGGAGGGTGAATTGGTTTAGGAGTCCCTTGGTGGCGGCTTCGTTTTCTTCTTGTTTTTCGGAGAGGTTGGCGCCGAAGTAGAGCTCGAAGGCGTTGATGTCTGTTGTGAACAAGCGTGCGTCTTTCTCGAGGTCCTCGAGCCTTTTGGACCAGGCTGGGTCGCCGCGGAGCAGTCCTACCAGCGCGTCGGTGTCGATCACGATCCGGGGTCCCATCGGGACCAGGCCTCCTTGAGGGCGCGTTCGAAGTTCTCTTGTTCGTCGTCGGTCATGGTCCAAGCTCCTCGGTAGTCTTGGATGCTCGTGGTTTGGGATTCGTTGAGGAGGCGGCGGATGGTTTCGTCAAGGGAGACGGGTTCGCCTTCCTGGGCGCGCAAGCGGCCGGCGATCTGGTTCAACCGTTCGTAGGTTTCATCGCTCACCTTCAGCGTCTTGGCCATCTTCGCCATGTTACTTTGTTACTCCTCCTACTTAGTATCTGCCTGGATGGTCAGGCGGCTCTCAAGGGCTCGTTGGGCCGGCAATACGTTTTCTCCTGGAGTGACGCCGGATTTGGCTGTGTCGCACGGAGGAGATCATTCCAGGGTCGACCTCTAACGCCGTTCGCTCGAAGCAGGCGAAGCCGATTCAGGGGGGAGCTTAGGGTCCGGCGTGGTAGGTTTGGTGTGCGTGGTCGGTGTTGGTGGGTGGTCCGGGTGTGTTTTCTCTGGCGTCGGCGGTGGCTTGGTGGGTGGTGTGGTGTTGGCCGGGGGCGTTGATGCCGGTGGGGCCGATGTGGAGGGTGTGGGCGAGTTGGTAGAGGAGAAGCCCGTTGTGGCCGGTTTCTAGGGGTGGTTTGGTGCGTGGTGGTGAGGGTTTCGTGTTGGATGGTGAGGTGGATGGTGGCGTTGACGGGGTCGTTGAGGTCGTCGTGGACGCTAAGGGGCGAGGAGAGGGGGTTCGAGCAGCTACGGTGCGTTCCTCTTCGTCCTCGTTTGTTGCTTCGCGGCGTCGTTGGATCCGTTCTCGGAGTTGTTTCATCTCTTCGAGGTATTCGGGGTCTCCTCCTCGTGGGATGTAGCCGAGGCGTGGGGGGCGTATCCGTCGTTTCTTCTCGTCTGGACGGGATTTCGTTGCCATCCTGTTCTATCTCCTATGCGGGTGGCGGTGTGCTTATGTGTCGGCGGCTTCGGCTTGGTCTTCTTGAAGGGCGTCTTTGGTGTGGTTGAGGGCGTCTCGTTGTTGTTGGAGGCTCACGTTTCCTTGGATGCCGCGTGCGTTGAGGAGGTCGAGCATCTCTCGTAGGGTCGTGTTTGCGATGGAGGCGGCTTCGCGGAGGGTGATGTCTCCTTGGGCGTAGCGTTGGCAGGCTTCTTCTCGTAGGCCGAGCGTGACGAGTTGGCGGATGGTGGTGGATTCGTCGAGTTGCTCTCGGCGTGCGCGGTCGCGGATGGCGGTCATGATCTCGTCGGGGATACGGACGCTTTTGACTTCCGTCATTCATGGTCCTCCAGGAGGGCTTCTCGGGTTGCGACGTGTTCTGCCTCGCTGATGTGTGGGGCGAGCTTTTCAAGCTTGTCGAGGGCGGTCTTTGAGTCCAGGGCGCCTAGTTCCACGAGGGCAACGACGAGGGCGGCAGGTGTTGTGAATGGGATGGACATGTCGTTTATAAGTCGCAGGAATGCTGCGTCGTCGCTTGCTAGGATATCGGCGTCCGTTGCAGTGAAGAGGTTGAGGACGTGCGTCTCTCCGTCGGCAAGGTTCAGGTCTTGTTGTGCTCTCTTTGTCGTTTCGGTTGGAGAGTAGTCTTCCACGCGGAGCCGTTTTCCTTCAATGTTTTCTTCGATTAGGAGGGCATCTGCGTGGTTCCCCCTTTTTCCTTCGTCCACTGCTTCAATTTTTACTTTTGGGGGGATGATGATGTCCATGGCATCCACTGTGGCCTCTTTCAGGGAGGCTTTCGTTAGCTTGATCAGGGCATCTGCGTCCATTACGACTTTCACACTACACTAATTACATACAGATACAAAGCCCTTTCTGAACGTTCCCCCACATCACGAGATCTCCATCGTGAGGCGTGAGGGGAC
This sequence comes from Thermoplasmata archaeon, assembly GCA_003561665.1. Classification (GTDB taxonomy): domain Archaea; phylum Thermoplasmatota; class SW-10-69-26; order SW-10-69-26; family SW-10-69-26; genus PWVY01. The sequence continues at coordinate 4,049 of PWVY01000022.1, read as the reverse complement.
CCGAGGGCTTTGGAGAATGGCCCTTTCGATTCCTTGCTCGCTCGAAGTGTAGAACGGCTTAGGGTCCTGCGTGGTAGGTTTGGTGTGCGTGGTCGGTGGTGGTGGGTGGGTTGGGTGTGTTTTCTCTGGCGTCGGCGGTGGCTTGGAGGGGAAGAGATTAGTGTCCAGATGGCGGCATCGAATCGTCGAATCGGAGCAGGCTGGATAATCGGCTGTCAAGGCCCTGTATCGCGGATTGTTGCGTTTGGACGAGTTGTCTGCACTCGTCGAAGAGGCGTTCGAGTGCCTCATCGGTTAGCCCATCCATAGGCGGCGGCTGGACCCGCAAGCAATGACGTTTCTCCAGGAAGATGGCGTCGTGGACGGTCTCGCTGTCTCCTGGCGAATTCGGGGCTATAGAGGCCCTTGAGTGGATGTATCTTCGTCCTCTGCGAGGGCTTGTTCGGGGGTGAAGCGTTGGAGGTCTGCTTCGTCGAAGTCGTCATCGAAGCTCACGATGGGGGCCTTGAGCCTGTTTGCGACGCAGTATTGATAGGCGTCATCGAAGTCTAGGCCGTATTTCTCCATTAGGTTTGGAATCTTAGGCATTTCTTCAGATGGGACGATGGCGCGGTGGACGTTCCCTTGGATGAGGATATCATCGACGAATTCCTGGAAGTGGGTGGAGGCTCCTCTGTGGACGAGGATGAGGCCGATCGATGAGAGGGAGAATTCCGAGATAGCCAGATTCTGGTCTGGGATTCCTTTCAGGAAGCGTTCAGCCTGGTCGGACCGGTCTTGTTCGAGTAAGACTTCTAGCCAGATGTTCGTGTCGACGAGCCACACGCGAGCGCTAACCTCCTTTCCCTCGCCAGAGATCGAGGGCCTCATCCTCTAACTGTTCGGAGGTAACCTCGTCCTTGAGATCTCGAAGGGCCCCGGCCCAGGAAAGAGAGAGGCGACGATCTTCTTTCCCCTGTTCTCGTTCTAGGAGGAACTGAGCGAAGTCCTTCACTGCGGCTCTTCGGTCAGGGGGAAGTTGGTCGATGAGTTCCTCCAGCGGTTTGTCCTTGCCAGAGATGGCCATCGATTGGCTTGTAGGGTTTCTCCTCCATAAGGTTATGCTGTCTTGAACTCAGGGAGCTTCTGTTCTGGATGATTTCCTTGTCTTGGTCCGGGGAGTGCTGGCGGTGGAGGAGCAGGGACTTTTCGACAGTAGTCGAAGGCGTGTTCGAGGGCTTGTCCCCCACAACGTGTAGATTCTCGTTAGGGATCGTAGAGACGTTGGAGGAGATCGAAATGCTCCACCTTTGAAAGGTGGATGAGAACGGAGGCGTCAGCGATCGCCCAGCCCATACTCGAGATCCTCCTTGAGCTCCTCTTCCGTAGTGACGGGGAACCTGGCGGTCCCCTAGTTGTTCCTCAAACTCCCAACGGGGCATCTCTGCGAATTCTGCTGCCTTGCCTACGGATAGGGAGCCTCGAGCGTAGAGCGCGATCGCCAGTTCTTTTCGGAGTTCACGCTCGACCTCCCCGGGGGGGAGGTTCAGCGAGGAGAGGACGTGGTCCGGGATCTCAAGGTGGACGGACGCCACAGGTACCATCCTAACATCCTCCTTGTCGTCTGATAAACATTCCGCAGAAGCCTGACCTCACTGAAGGTTGGAACGAATCCATGTTTGAGGCTTCCGAGCGAGGGGTATGTAGCTTCTCCGACTCGCGCGATTCTCTCCGCGTGCGATACGCAGACCCTACGCCTGAGGGAGGCTCGTTGTCCTCCAAGACACCTCGTCAAGCGCTGAACCTGCTTAGGGTCCGGCGTGGTAGGTTTGGTGTGCGTGGTCGGTGTTGGTGGGTGGGTTGGGTGTGTTTTCGCGGGTGTTGGCGGTGGCTTGGAGGGTGGTGTGGTGTTCGCTGGGGGCGTTGATGCCTGTGGGGCCGGCGGTGAGGGTGTGGGGGCGTTGGTAGAGGAGGAGGCCGGTCGTGCCGGTGGTGAGGGTTGCTTGGTGGGTGGTTCCTAGGGTTTGGTGTTGGAGGGTGAGGTGGAGGGTGGCGTTGACGGGGTCGTTGAGGTCGTCGTGGACGCTGAGGGCGAGGACTACGTTGAGCATCGTTGACGTGGGTTTGGAATGTTTTGGTGTTGATGAGGCCGGCGGCGCGCGGGCAGGCCACGCGCTTCCGTTTGGCTTAGGGGTTGCGGAGGTCTTGGATGAGTTCGTGGGTTTGTCTGGGTTTGTAGGTTTCGACGATGTCTTTTTCGAGCGGGTGGAAGTGTTTATCTCCGCTGACGATGATTGCGTCGACGGTGAGGGCTGTTGCGATGATGGGGGCATCGCTGGCGTCGTTGATGGCGGTGTGGGCGGTTTCGAGTTGGGGTTCGTAGATGGTCTCTTGGATCCATTCGATGGGGAGGGCTTGTTGGTTTTTGTTCCATTCGTCGGTTGAGTAGTCGAGTTTGTCTTTCAGGTTGCGTTCGAGTTCTTTGAGTACGGTGTCGGGGGCGTAGAGCGTGATCTCGTCTTCGAGGGCGAGTTCGATGATTCGTCCGGGGACGGAGGTGGGTCGGTAGAGGGCGGAGAAGAGGACGTTGGTGTCGATGACGATGTTCACTCGATCAAGTCCTCTAGTTCTAGGCCTTGTTCGGAGAGTTTCTGGCGGAAGAGGTCGGAGGCTTCGTGGAATTTGAGTTTGCGGTGTTCTAGGAGGAGTTCTTCGAGGAGTTCGTCGACGCTGCGTTTGCCCTCCTCGAGCTTGACTCGCATGAGTTCTTTGCGAACCTCTTCGGAGACGGAGACCGTCGTAACCATATATGGATTAATGGATACATTAGAGTATATAGTTATGGGGTTTGGGTTACGCCTCCTAGCGTTTCTTCAAAGCTGAAATCCACGGACCCTCCCCCTTCGGGCGGGCCGGCTGGATTTGCAGGTTGACACGAGCCAGGTGCCGGCTTAGCATTAGGATCCGGAAACGAACCGCTCGGTGCAGCAAGAAGAACTTGTGGGTCCCAGGACACAGCGATCCTCCTATACCGGGATTGAGTCCCGCCGTGCGTAGACGAGCGTTCGCTCGCGGAGGCCTTCTGGGGTGACGATATCAACCTCTCGTGAGAGGATTTCTGCCAGCCGCTTCCTTGGGCGCCCCATCTCGAATAGGGTGGGAACGCCGCGGAAGGAGACAAGAAGGTCAGGTCACGCGTCGACGGGGTCGTCTTCGAGGTCGTCGGTGGGGATGTTGGTTCCGGAGATGTATGTCCACGCGGGTTTGAGTTCGGGGAGGTCCTCGCGGTCTTCGTTCTCCTTTTGGTCTTTTTGCGTCATGGGCTCCACCCTAGCATGGTCATTGTGAGCGTATAAGCGATTCCAACCAGGAACGTGCTGCGGTTTCTTCGTTCCCGCATCTTTCGGAGGATTCGTTTATTGTGCCGCCAGTTCTTGATCATCCGTTTCTGGATAGCCTCAAGAAGAGGCCCCAGGCGTTGTTGGGGGGTGCGTGCTAGAGAAACCGGGCGGATCCCGGCAGCAGATCGTCCTGGATTCCTGAATCCTGTGGACAGAAGGACAAGGCGGATGGAAGCCCAGGCAGCGACCAGCATCGTGGCCGGTAGGAGAATCAGGATGGGTAAAGGGACTGATCCGGTATGGACGAGGAGCCCGGTGCCGGAGACCATCACGGTGAGCAGGGCGACGGCGGTTCGGGCTGCGTGAGCGTTTCGTTCGCTTTGTCGTTCGATGTTTTCGACTTGGTGGTCGACGACCCGTTCGGCTTGTCGAACGAGTTCCCGGAGGGTATGGCTCCTGTCCTCGGGTTCGCCGGTGGGTTTTGGTTCCACGGCTGGGGGTTTGGTGGCTTGGGTTTGAGGGTTCTCCGTCTGGCATGCGTGATCTCACGCGCCAGTTGGGGTGTGCGGCGTCGTGGCTTCCTATGATGAGGGTGGGCTGTGGTGTTGGGTTAGGGTCCGGCGTGGTAGGTTTGGTGTGCGTGGTCGGTGTTGGTGGGTGGTCCGGGTGTGTTTTCGCGGGTGTTGGCGGTGGCTTGGAGGGTGTGTTATGTTGGCCGGGGGCGTTGAT
>PWVY01000067.1 GCA_003561665.1 Thermoplasmata archaeon | reverse complement strand
CGTGGCAGGGGGGGTGTCGTAAGGTAGATTGGGGGCGGGTGCTTAGGCCTGTATGATGGCCGTGGACACCCAGGAGGAACAGCACGACGATGCACCCGCCGTGGAGGCGTTGACGATGGGGGGTGTTCATGAGTTCCTCTCGGACTGGGCTACGGTTCAACGGTTGCTTTTGATCTCGGATAGCCCGCGCGTGGTGGGGAAGGTCCTCAGTGAAGTGTCCGTGCCCGTGATCTTGGCTACGACCAAGGACGACATGCGGAAGGATTACGCGGAGGATTGCGAGACGGTGCTCCGGTTGAGCGCGTCGCTTCCCAGCACCTTGGAGGTCTTGGAGGATGTGCGCGGGATCCTCATCAGCGCGTTCTTGGAGGGAAGCCTGGGAGATGGGGAGGATGTTCTCTGCCTTGTCGTGGGGGATGATCAACCGCTCGTGATGCTCAACTTCAGTCTCGGTCAAGACCCGACGTTCCAGATCCTTCGAAGCGGCATCGGGGAACGGTGCGAGTTGGACGTGTTCGAGATGCTTCTTCGCATCGCAGGGGACCTGGTTCGAGAGGGGCGGGAAGGCAGGACCGTGGGGACCATGTTCGTCATCGGGGACACGGAGAGCGTCCTTGAGAACTCGCGGCAAGTCGTCATCAACCCCTTCCAAGGGCACGAGCCCGGTGAGCGCAACGTGCTCACGCCAGAGAACTTGGAGACGATCAAAGAGTACGCGAACCTGGACGGGGCCATGGTCGTCACCTCGGACGGGTACCTGGAGGCCGCCGGGCGCTACATCCTGCTCGAACCGGATGCCAACACCGCAAGCGGCTTAGGGGGGCGGCATTTGGCCGCGGCCAGCATCACGACGCGAACGGACGCCGTCGCCATCGTGGTCAGCTCCAGCGGCATCGTGCGCGTCTACAAAGACGGCAACCCCGAGATGGAACTCGACGGGTTCTAGAGGAGATCGGCATGAATCGCCCCGTCATCATCGCCATCGCGGCCGGGTTGATCCCCCTCTTCGTGATCGTGTGGGCGTTCTTCGAAACGCTTCTCCCATTCGCGACGCCATGGATCGATCATCCCTTCCGAGCGCTGGTCCCCTTCCTCGTCTTGCTCTTCACCGCGTTCACCCTCGGCTACGTCTTCGAACCGGGGGTTCGCCTCGGCATGGTGGCAAGCCTTCCTGGCGCGATCATCGGCGGCATCCTGGGCATCCTGGCCGCGATCGAGCTTGCTCACCTGTTCACCGTGCTCGGGATGGTTCTGGCTTACGTGATCACAGGGGTCTTTGGCAGTTGGCTTGCGGGCCTCCGCAAGGACGACAGTGTTCCCTAACCGGTGGGGTTCGTGCTCGTGGGCGGTGTAGTCGGCCGGGTAATCCAGCCACCAGTAGCCTGCCTCGGCGTGGATCAACCGGTCGGTGTCCACGGGGCCTTCGACGTTGTGGAGATCAACCTTCACGAACGGGGGCCGGTCCGGTTCTTCCCCGCTTTGCCGCGTTGCGGGTTGAGCATCGCGGGCCCACGCTTCGCCTCGGCTTCGAACGCGAAGGACACGCTCCCCGCGTCGATGTCGTCTCCCGTGGCCCCAGAGGCAGTCATAGGAACCGCGAGGAGGAGGATCACCGCCAGCGTGCCAATGGAAGCGCTTGGTCTCCCGTGCATGGTCCCGCGCATGGGAACCTCACAGGCCTAAGCGAAACCTCCACCGTGAGCGCCGATGAGAGCCACCCCGAATGGGGTCCCTTCGCGAAGAACGTGGACGAGATGGAACGAACGAACCAACCCCCGGAGCCCGTCGTGCACGGATACGAAGACCTACCGCCCCCAGCATCTGGCAACTCCATGACGAACGCCATCATCCTGACAAGCCTAATCCTGGCTGGCCTCGTCCTTGGCACGAGGATGAGATCCTCCTCATGAACCACGCACGCCCTGAGCGATACAGCGTGAACCTACCTAGCGTACCAAGCGGAACCCGATGTTGGTGCCCATGTCCTGATCGAAGGCCAGTTGCATGTTCAAATAGCCAAGCGGCTCCAACCATCGAGCCTTCTCCAACGGGCCCGCGTCGACAGCGTCGAACCCGATCTCACGCGCCATCGAGACCACGGTCTCCCGCGCCTCCTCGTCGTCACTGGCAGCGAACACCGTCAAGGCGTCCCCTTCTAGCTTCCCGCTTGGCATGTGCTCCGAGAACACCGTGTTGAAACACTTCACGACCGTCGCATCGGGCACCATCGCTTGAAGCTCCTCGGCGCCGCTTTCCTCCAAACTGCTCGCATACTCGGAGTTCTCCGAGAGCGCGTTCGTGACATCCACGAGGATCTTCCCATCGACGGCATCCCCCATCGCGTCCACGGCGTTCGACCGCTCCGGGAACGGGATCGCGAGGATGATCACCTCGCCCCATTCGGTCAACGCTTGGACCCGCTCGGGCTCCTTGCCCACCGTCTTCGTCTCGTACCCGTTCTGCTGGAGGCCCTTCTCCAGAGCGCTCCCCGCGTTTCCTTGCCCGATGATCGCGCCGTTGCTCGGCACTGGTGACACCAACGCCACCACCCCCAGGGCACGGCAAGAACAACCGGGAACCCATGCATGCTAGGGAACAACCACGCAAGGGATGTCGAAAGCGAGAACCGGCACCAAGAAAACGCCCATGTACCCCCAACCGTTAGGCCCCAACCGTGCCACGCCTCGTAGGTCAGCGCCTCTGGGACGCCCAAGGGCTCCGCGAAGGCACGCTCATCATCGATGACAACGCCCGCATCCTCAACATCGAACAAACCCCCCACAACGACGTCGACCAACCCGGGCTCGCCATCCCCGCACCCATCAACGCGCACACCCACCTCGCCGATCACGCCCTCCGCGGACAAGCCCATGGCTTAACGCTCGAAGAAACCGTCGCCCCCCCCAACGGCCTCAAACACCGCTTCCTCCAAAACGCCACCCCCAAAGAGAAACGCGAAAGCCTCCAACAAGGCCTACACGAAGTCCAACGAAGCGGCGCCCACACCGCCATCGACTTCCGCGAAGGCGGCCCTCAAGGCGCAAGAACCGCGCACCAAGCCGCACAAGCAACCCACGTGAACCTCACCATCCTCGGACGCCCCACCACGCCCGAAAACTGGCACGATGAAGCCCCCAAACTCACTGACCTCGTCGACGGCATCGGCGTAAGCGGCCTCAACGACCAACCCCACGAAACCACGCAAGCCCAAGCCGAATGGTGCCACGAACACGACAAACCCCTCGCCCTCCACATCAGCGAACCCCAACGCGAAGACCTCGACGCCGCGCTCGCCCTCGACCCCACCTTCCTCGTGCACGGAACCTTCTTCACGCCCGCCGACGCCCAACGAATCGCTGACGAGGACACGCCCCTCGTGCTTTGCCCACGATCCAACGCGCTCTTCGACAACACGCCCCCCCTCGAGACCCTCATCGATGCCGGCGTCACCCTCAGCCTTGGCACCGACAACGCGCTCTTCCACGAAGCGAACATTTGGCACGAAGCCCAATGGCTTGCCACGCGATACCCTCATGTGGAAGCAACCACCTTGCTAGAAGCCGCGACCACGAACCCCCTAAACCCCTCCCCCACCCGCCTCGTAGAAGGAACCCCCGTGGTCGTCCTCGATGACGCGAACGGCATCGACGACGCCTTACAACACGCCCGCGTCACGAACCCAAGGAGGAACACGCATGCCCGTCCCTGAAGAACCCGCATACCAACGCCTCGTGATCCCCACCGACGGCTCCAAAACCAGCCAACAAGCCCTCGAGAAAGGCGTCCAACTCGCACGCGCCATGGACGCGCACGTCACGGGCCTCTACGTCATCGACAACAGCGCCTACGCCGCCTTCCCAGGCGACATCGAATGGAGCCAGATCAAGGACATGCTCGCCAAAGAAAGCGAGAAAGCCCTCGGCATGGTCGAAGAAGCCTGCAAACAAGCGGGCATAGACTGCAACGTGCACGTGCGCGAAGGCAACCCCGCCGAAGAGATCATCGCCGCAAGCAAAGACTACGACCTCATCATCATGGGCACCCACGGCCGAAGCGGGCTTGAACACCTCCTGCTGGGAAGCGTCGCAGAGAAAGTCATCCGCCACGCCGACAAACCCGTGCTCGTCGTCCGCGAACCCGACGAAGAATAAGCCAGCTTGCCCTTCCCCATCGTTTCGGACACCCCCTTCCGTCCCTTCATTAGACATCAGGCCGTCGGGACCGTATGGGGCCGCTTGGAGCACGAATCCGACGGATATGGAGCAACCTCTCGAGCACGATCGGACAGGGCGTCGCTGTGCAAGCCCGCATCGATGAGGACCTTGCACATCGAATGGACGAATGGACCCAAGAACACGACGCATCCCACTCCGAGGTTGTCCGTCGAGCCCTCTCCACGTTCCTTGAAGAAGAGACAGAGCGTCAACGCCGCATCGAGGAAGGCTACCAAGCCCTCGACGATCTCGAAGAAACCGGCATCTTCGACCCCCCGGACGATGACTCCTGGAAAGCCTCCGGAGGCTGGTCGTGATCACCTCTCGACCCCAGCCCTCAGGCTAAGCCTCCTACGCAACGCTTTTTCACCGGGCCCCCATCCAAGGCCACGATGAGCAACACGCCCTCCCAGGAGGCCCAAGAACTCACGGCGATGCTCAAACGCCGAGGCTTCATCCAACCCGCCTACGAACTCTACGGCGGAACCGCCGGGTTCTACGATTATGGCCCCCTCGGGCAAGCCCTCAAACGACGCTTCGAAGACCTCTGGCGCGAACACTACGTCATCCAGGAAGGCTTCGGCGAAGTCAGCACACCCACCATCGCGCCCGAACCCGTCTTCCAAGCCAGCGGACACCTCGACCAATTCGACGACGTGCTCGTCGAATGCCCCGGATGCCGAACCGGAACACGCGCCGACCACATGCTCGAAGACGAGTTCCAACGCTTAGCCCACGAACTCGAAAACAACATCCAAACCCTCACCGAAGACGCCGAAACCGACGAGGACGTCCAAGCCCTCATCTGGGCCCGCGAACGCATCATGCAAACCCTCGACGAAGGCCGCGCCACCGTCGAGACCGAAGCCGACGAAGACACCATCCGCGAACTCCTCGCCATCCCCACCCAAAACCAACAAGCCCCCATCACGGGCGTCGAAGAAACCCACTCGCACCTCGACCTCACCCTGCTCCCCTGCGCCTACCAAATCACCGACACACGACACGACGACATCATCCTCGCCGGCGAGATCACCTGCCAACAATGCGGCCACGGGCTCCCCCGCGAAGCCACCGTGGCCCCCTTCAACCTCATGTTCGCCACCCGCATCGGGCCCGGCGACAGCGACCCAGGATACCTACGCCCCGAAACAGCGCAAGGCCTCTTCGTCAACATGCCCTGGCTTTACCGATACCACCGCGAGAAGATCCCCTTCGGCGCCGTGCAAATCGGCCGCGCCTACCGCAACGAGATCAGCCCCCGCCAAGGCCTCATCCGACTCCGCGAATTCTGGCAAGCCGAAGCCGAAGTCTTCGTCGACCCCAACGACAAAACCCACCCCCGCTTCGACGCCATCAAAACCACGAACGTCCCCCTCGTCCCCGCCGACAACGACCCCCTCGAAACCACGCTCGAAACCGCCGTCGAGAAAGGCATCATCAAGAACCAACAAGTCGCCTACTACATCGCCCGCACCCAACAAATCCTCACACAAGCCGGCATCCACCCCGACCGCTTACGCTTCCGCCAACACGAAAGCGACGAGATGGCCCACTACGCCAGCGACTGCTGGGACGCCGAGTTCCAAAGCCAACGCTACGGCTGGGTCGAATGCGTCGGCATCGCAGACCGAGGCTGCTACGACCTCGAAAAACACCAAAAAGAAAGCAACGACAGCATGGAAGCCTTCCGCCGCTACGACGAACCCCAAACCCAACGCGTCACCCGCATCGAACCCGACATGGGCACACTCGGCCCCACCTTCAAAAAAGACGCCGGCACGATCGCCGAGAAACTCAAAAACCTCGACCCCGAAACCATCCCCAACGACGAACCCCTCACCCTCACCCTCAACAACGAAACCATCGAAATCCCCCCGGACGCGTACGAGATCATCGACGAAGAACAAACCGTCCACGGCGAAACCTTCCTCCCCCACGTCATCGAACCCAGCTACGGCATCGACCGCATCCTCTACGCCATCCTCGAACACGCCTGGAAACCCTCAGAAGACCGCAACCGCCTCCAACTCCCCCCCCGCATGGCCCCCATCCAAGTCGGAATCCTCCCCCTCGTCAGCAAAGACGGCCTCCCAAAGAAAGCCCAAACCATCGAAACCACTCTCAAACAACACGGCATCCACACCCGATACGACGACGGCGGCAGCATCGGCCGACGCTACGCCCGCCTCGACGAAATCGGCACCCCCCTCGCCATCACCATCGATCACCAAACCCTCGAAGACGACACCGTCACCGTCCGCGACCGAGACACCCAAAACCAAACCCGCACCCCCACCAACGACCTCCCCACCAAGCTCCTCCCCATCCTCAACGGGCAAGCAACCTTCAACGACCTCTAGCCCTCACCCACGCCGCGCCACCCAACCCGACAACCACAACCCCCTCCCCCCACGGTGCCTGATCCGGCTCCTCCTCCACGATCTCATCCTCCACCACGTCCTCCTCGGCACCCATCACCCCGATCGTGGCCGAAGCCGGCTCTGAAACGCGCCCATCCACATCCCGCACCTCCACTTCGGCAACGAACACGCCCTCCTCATGGTACGCATGAACCGAACGCGGGCTCGACTGCCACCCCGTACCCGCTCCATCCCCGAACGAGAACCGATACGCGACGATCCCCTCGTCATCCTGGCTTCCGCTTGCATCGAACGCCACGCTTCCCCCACGAACCGGGTTCGACGGTGACGCGCTCAACACCGCCTTCGGGGGAGTCCCGCTGTCCACGCCCTCCATGCGGACCTGCTCCATCGCCCACTCCCCTACGCCACCCGTCGTGACCGCACGCACATGATACGCTACGACAGCGTTGCTCCGATCCACGTCCTCATCTCTGAAGACCGTATCCGGAACCCGCACGGGGTCCTCATCGCTCGACTCGGGATCCATGACGCCGTGCGTCTTGACAACATCGTACCCGAGGAGTGTTCCTCCACCCATGTCTCCTGGAGGGCCCCATGTGATGAGCACGGAGTCTCCTTGCACCCGAAGGTCCAGATCACGCACGGGCGAGGGAGGGTTGGGAAGGACCGTGTAGATGGCTTGGCTTGGAGGGCTTTCTCGCTCGTCGACGTGAGCGGTGACGGTGTAGACGAGGTTCACGCCGGTGGGAGGTTCGTAATCGGTGAAGCGGAGGGTGTCCGTGTCGCCGATAGGCTCCAGCGTGGGGAGGCTTGTGCCGCGGTAGACGGTGTAGTGGTCGGCGTTTTGGCTGGGTGACCACGTGAGGTTGACGTGGGCGTGGCCTTGGTGGGTGCCCTTGTCGTCAATGCGGAAGTTGGTTGGTGCTGGTGGAGCGGGGTTTGGGGTTGCGGTGGTGGCCTCGCTGTAAGGGCCCCATCCGTTCGTGTTCTGGGCTTGGACGTTCACGGTGTAGGTTTGCCCGTTTTGGATGGGTTCGTCCTCGAGTTGGTTGATTTGGAAGTAGCGGTCGGCGGCGTCGAGGGTTCGGCAGTAAGCTTGGGGGCAGGTGGTGTTATCGGCGTTGGCGGGGTAGGCTTTGAGGCGGTATTGCGTGATGTTCTCGCCGCCGGTTTCTTGGGGGGGTGTCCATTGGACGATGATGGTTTCGTCTCCGCCTCGGGCGGTGACATCGGGCGCGCTGGGGGTCGCGGTGGGGGTGTGGGTGATGCGTTCTGTGGCGGTTCCGGTGCCTTGGTTGTTGATGGCTTTGATTTGGTAGTGGTAGGTGGTGCCGGGTTGGATGTCTTCGTCGTGGTAGGGTGGGTTGGGTGTTGTGTCGTGGGGTTCGGGCGCTTGGTGGTTTTCGGCTCGGAGGATCTGGTATTCGGTGATGGGGGAGCTTCCGTCGTAGGTGGGGGGGTCCCAGTGGAGGGTGAGGGTGGCGTCGTTTTGGGGGGTGAGGTTGAGGTTGGTGGGGGCCCAGGGGGTTGTGGGTCCGAGTTGGATTTGTTGGATGGCGTCGTGGGCGAGGCTTCCGTCCTGGGTGGCTTTCCATCCGCCGGGGATGAGGGCTTTGCCGGTGTCGGTGATGAGGGCGCTGTGGCGTCCGTTGCGTTCGGGGAGTTGGACGGGGAGGTTCTCGGCTTCGCCGTCGTGGGGGTCGATGGTGGTGATGTGGTTTTGGCCGTGGAGGGGGCCGCAGTCGTCTTTGCATCCGCCGAGGTGGTAGAGGGTATCGTCGTGGTGGGCGGTTGTGCCCCATCGGGTGGGTTGTGGGAGGTTGTTGACGTGGCCGATGGTGTCGCCGTTGAAGCGGAGGATGGTGTCGGTGGGGCAGGCGGCTTGGTTGTTGGGGCAGGGGTTGTCGTCGGTGGTTTGCGCCATGCCGCCGATGAGGAGGATCGTGTTGCCGGTGTTGATGGTGCTCATTTGGGCTTGACCGGTGGGGAGTCGGGCGTCGAGTGTGGTGAGGGTGTTGGTGGTGGGGTCGAAGCGGTGGATGGTGTCTTGCCAGTTGAAGGTGGCTTCGCCGCCTTGTTCTTGGATGTTGAAGCCGCCGAAGATGTAGATGTACCCGCCTAGGGGGGTGGCTGCGGCGCCGCTTATGCCTTGGGGGAGGGTTTCGCTTAGGGGGTTTGCGTCTTCGGTGTTGGGGTCGTAGGTGTGGATGGCGTCGGTGGTTTGGGGG
>PWVY01000015.1 GCA_003561665.1 Thermoplasmata archaeon | reverse complement strand
TGCCTTCGGGGTCGATGGAGGAGGGTGAGGGGGGCGAGGTGCCATTCCCGTGGGGGGTTGGTGTCCTGGGCGTGGTCGTTGCTTGCTTGTTGTGGGCGAGGGCGCGGAGCCTCTAGCTTGTGAGGGGCGTGGCTGCGGGCATCGTGAAGAAGAACGTGGAGCCTTCTTCGGGTTCGCTCTCGACCCACATGCGGCCTCCGTGCTGGTCGACGATCTGTTCGCAAAGGGCCAGCCCCGTCCCGGTGCCTTCTTCGGTTCCCTTGGCTCTGTCGAGGCGGTAGAAGAGGGTGAAGATCTTGTCGATGTGTTGGGGTTCGATCCCGATGCCTTCGTCGTGGATGGCGAACTGCCAGAAGCCTCCTGCGCGGTCTGCTTTGACGTGAACGCGTGGGGGGGCATCACCGCTGTATTTGATGGCGTTCGAGAGGAGGTTCTGGAAGACTTGGCTGAGCTGGTCGGGGTCGGCCTTGACGGTCGGGAGGTCTTCGGTTGTGATCTCGGCGTTTGTTTCTTGGATGTGGACGTCCAGGTTGGCGAGGGCTTGCTCGAACACGGCGTTCGCGTCCACCGCCTCGAGCGTCTTCTCTTGCGTGGTGATCTCGGCAAGTTGGAGGAGGCTGTTCACCATCTTGCGCATGCGTTGGGCTCCTTCCGTTGCGTAGGAGAAGAGTTCTTTTCCTTCCTCGTCGAGGAGGTCATCGTAGCGTTGCTCGATGAGGTTTAGATACATGGTCACCATCCTGAGAGGTTCTTGGAGGTCGTGCGAGGCCGTGTAGGCGAAACGCTTCAGGCGTGTCTCATATCGGGCCTTCTCATCCTCGATACGCCGTTTGGAGACCGCAGCACTGAGGACTTGCCCCATGGATTGGACGAACGTCGTGTCGAGTTCGTCGAACGCTCGAGGTTCTCGCGAGTGGGCTCCGAAGGTTCCCCAGGGATCTTGGGGGGCCGGGATGACGACGGTGACGCCGCTGACGATCCCCATCTTCTCCATCAGAGACGACGGTTCGAAACGGTCCTCTTCGCGGATGTCCGTGACGACCGTCGGTTGCCAGCTCGTCACCGTGTACCCGTTCTGCGAGCCAGGGTCAAGATCCATCGTCACCGAACCCACGTGGTCCTCGGGCCAGTTCACGCCAGCTCGAAGCAGAAGGTCCCTTCGAGAGGGTCGAAGCTTGAAAACGTGGCAAAAGTCGACATCCAGGGTCTTTGCCGTGATCGTGCAGGCCTCGTCAAGAAGCGCTTCGAAACCCAAATCCTGGAGCCCCCGACGCGCCAGGTCTGCTACGGCGCTGCTTCGGGGGAACTGTTCCCGAGGGCCTGCTTCTCCAGGGGGCGGCTCCGCGCGCTCGTACGCGCTGTCGTCTGGCTCGATATCTTCGCTCACATCAGGGTCCCGAAGGAGCATCTTGGTGGGGACGGTAACGGATTGTCCAGAGCGAATATGTGCGTTGAGGATACGCTTACTGACGGAGGGGGAGGCTTTTTGCTGGGGAGCCTTGTGCTTCGTTCATGACGAAGCTTGGGTTCGTAGGCGCCGGCCAAGTCGGCGCGACCACCGCGTTCTCGTGCTTGCACCAGTTAGACGTTGACGCGTTGGCCTTGGTAGACATCCAAGGCGATTACGCAACGGGGCAAAGCCTGGACCTTGCCGCTGCCGCGGCAGGCCTTGGCAAGTTCCCGGACGTGGAAGCGGGCGACGATTACGCCCTTTTGGACGATGCGGATGTCGTCGTGACCACGGCCGGCATGCCCCGGAAACCCGGCATGGACCGCCTGGATTTGTTAGAGAAGAACGTGAACATCACGCGGGATGTCGTGGAAAGCACGTTCGAGCACGCGCCGGATGCGCACCTGCTCGTCGTCGCCAACCCCGTGGACGTTCTCACCTACGCCGCCTGGAAGATCAGCGGATTGAACCGCTCTCGTGTCTTCGGCATGGGCTCATGGCACGATTCGATGCGCCTTCGCTACGTGCTCAACGATGAAGGGTTCGGCACGGACGCCTTCATGCTCGGCGAGCACGGGGAAAGCATGCTCGTGGCCAAAAGCATCGCCAACGTTGGCGGGGATCCCGACTGGGCGGATGTTCAAGAGAAGATCCGCGGCCTAGCGATGAACATCATCGAGAAGAAAGAGTACACCAACTGGGCCCCCGGGATGGCCACCGCGAACATGGTGAAAAGCCTCATCGAGAACGAGAAACGCGTCATGCCCACAAGCACCGTGCTCCAAGGAGAGTACGGCATCGAGGGCGCAAGCCTCGGCGTGCCCTCCGTGCTCGGCGAGAACGGGCTCGAACGCGTCATCGAGGTCGAACTGGCCGACGAGGACCTCAAACAGTTGCAAGATGGCGCGAACAAGCTAAAAAAACAGATCGGAGAACTGGACCTTTAGCCTGGCGTCGGGATTGCGGGGTTTCCTCGACACGGAGCCGCACCGTGAGGTTTCTAGCGACACCTTTACAGCGTTGCGTATCCATGAGGCGATCGTGGACAGCTTCCGAGAGCCCCAGCTTCCGTTGAACGAGGAGGAGAAGGAGAGGTTCTTCCAAGGCACCACGGATTTAGGGTTCGAATCCGCAGAAGAAGAGATCGACGAGGTACTCTACGGCGAGGATCACGAGGACCCTGTATGACGGTCTTCCTCGCACGGGCGTCTTCTTCGCGTCTTACAACCGGAGAGACAAGCACCACGAGGCTGCGAGGAAAGCCGTCGAGCAAGTCCTTGATCGGGCGTGGGGCTCGGCGTTCACGAGTTCGTTCGTTTACGATGAGACGGTGACGCTGATGCGCAACCGTACGAGAAGCTTCGAGCAGGCCAAGGGGGTAGGAGACCGCACCCTCGGCCGCGGCTCCTTCCCGAAAGCGTTCACACTGTTGCACGTGGATCGGCCACGGTTCCAAGCAACCATCGAGGCGTTCGAGGCCTACCGGGACCAGGGCTTTTCCTTTACGGACGCGAGCACGGTCGCGCTCGTGAAGGAGAAGCATATCGATCACGTGCTCACGTTCGACGATGACTTCGATGGGGTCATCGACCGTCTCGTTCCTCGAGATGTCGGATGACGCGTGCTCGCCGCGCTGGGGAGTTGAATGGGGAAGGCACCGCCCGGTGCCCCGTAAACGTTAGGCCACGTTCTTCACAGGTTGGGCTTTCCCGTTGTCAACGAGAAGGTTCGCGGTCTCCTCGGGCAGCGTCACGATGTCCTCGGGTTCCACATCGTAGATGCGAAGATCCGCGCCGGTGAAGGAGGGCATCTCGTCAAGGATGCGAACCAACGCGTAGGCCCCGCCTCTGCGGGCGCCTTCGAGCACGCTTTCCCTCTTGGCGTCCACTTCCTCGCGCACGCGGTTGAATAGTTGGCGCTCTTCCTCGGTCAAATCGTCCGTGTCCAGCTCGCTGGCTTGGCTTAGCGCGTGACTGAGGATCTTCTTGGCGCGCGCATCGAACAGATCGTTGAGGGCCTCGCGCGCGTTGAAGAGCTCATCTTGGAGGATGCGCACCTCTTTGCTGCCTGGGTCCCTGGCGTGCGCGGCCTCGTACTCCTCTCGCAGCTCTTCCAGGTACTCGCGCGCCTCTGCGTAGAAGCCTTTCTCGAGCTCGATGGGCGTGTTGGATCCTCGTTGGCGCTGAAGCGCGCTTCGGATGTTCTCGTACGTGACGCCCTCATCGTCCTCGATCATGCTTTCTTCGTCTCAGTCACGCGCGGTCGCCCGGGCATGGTCGTGCCCACCGTGGGGAGGGCCACGAACGCGGCCAGGTAGGTGGGCACCGTGTGCGTGCCGGGTTCAAGCTCATGGTGCTCCCCGTTCAAGTACCCCGCCCATGGTTTCTCCAGTTCTAGTTCCACGGGCGCATCCGGCAGCGCGATGGCATCATCCAAGGGCGAGAACGCATCCAAACCATCCAGCGTCATCGGCGTCACGCGCAACCCCGTTTTCCCATGCAAGCTCCCCGGCAACCGGATCAACCGATGCGTATCCGCCGTCACCGGCTCATCAGCCTCCCCCATGGCCCGTTCGCTGGCATGCTCCGCAAGCGCGTAAAGCACGCTCTTGTTCGCCAACGGCGGCACCTGATCGATTCGACCTTCACGCACTTGAACGAGCGCATCCTCGCTCAACTGCTCCAAGAGCTCCTGGGCACGCGCGTCCCCGATGCCCTTGAGCTTCGTTAACGCATCCACAGCCTCTTCCTCGGGCAATCGCATGAACCGTTCAAGCTCGTTCACAAGGGTTCGCGTGAAAAGCCCCGGCCACCCTGGGGCTCTTGCAGGGGGGACCTGCCAGCGTTTCTTCTCGCTGGTGTACCCGGCGATCTCGTCCACGCTGAACGTCTCCCGTTTCAAAAGGCGCGCGATGGCCAACCCGTTCCCCGTCACGTAATCCACGATCTCGCGCCGCTCCGCGCTGCCCAGTTCGTGAACGCGCGGGTCGGTCACGTGGATGTGGTATCCCCTGCCCCCGCTGAACGCGATGCGAAGATCATCCACTTTGAACCCGAAGTGGCCCACAAGGAACTCGCGGGCAACTTGCACGGCTTCCTTGCGGACCTCTTCGAGCATCTCTTTTTGCGTCATCTTGTCCGCGCCGGGCATGTGATCCGCGTCGAGGTCGAAGATCAAGTCCGCCCCCAGCCAGCCCTTTTGGTCCATGCGGGTGGCATCGGGTTGTTCGTAGTACGCTGCCGAGTAGTACGCATGGTTGGGGCCCTTGTCCGCTAAGAATCTGGATAGCTCCTCTCGTGTGGCGAATCGTGTGTGGCGTTTCATGCCGCCTTGGTGCACGAACAAGAACCCCCACTCACGTCGGCCAAACCGGGGGGGTAAGAAGACGGGTTCCTGCCGGTAATAGCGGCGGAAGAGCCCCCGGGCCCAGGTGAGCGTGGCGTCCATCCGATCCCGCGAAGACCCGTTGGTGGGAAAAGCCTTGCCGGGCGGCCGTGCGAGAAAGCGTTGGTCATCCGGAGAGCGGGTTCGTTCAGCGGGCAGCCCCACCGAAATTTTGATGGTAATAGCTTTTATCGACCGGTTCTTCTGCGATCACATGGTGTCGTGGGAGGCGATCGTCGAGGGGCCTTTGGCCCCGATGGCGACCGTGGGTGAGGGGGTGAGGGTCTGATCGCGGGGTTGGGGCTTTTGGAAGTTGGCGTCTTGGGGATGGGCGCGCTGGGGTTCGTCTTGGCCGTGGTGCTCGTCATCTTCTCGCGTCGGGAGGCCTCGACGCTGTTCCTGGCTGTCTTCGTGGCGGGGGCCCTAGTTTGGACGGTTGTGGTGGCGTTGGATGCCTTCGAGTTGTCTTCGTACGGTTTGTCGCTGTTCATGTTGCTGTTCGGCGTTCCCTGGTATGCTTGCGGGATCGCGTTTGGGTTGACATACCCGGATGTGGCGGTGACGCGAACTCGGAAGCGTCTGCTGGTGAGCCTGTTCACCTTCGTGGGCCTCGTCATGCTTGCCATCGTTGTGTGGCCCAGTTTGTTCCTCTCCACGCAAGGGTTCACATCCCTGGGCCTAGCCGTGCAGGATGTCGCTTTCGCGGGAACGTATGCTTTGGTGTTGTTGCTTCTTGGTTATCGGTGGCTTTCGAGGTCGGGGGCTGCGCACAGATCCCAGGTGCTCTGGGGGTTGATCCCGTTCTTGTACATGGGCCTGCACGATGGCTTGGGCTTCGTGGTCCTTCCAACGTTCGTTGGGCCTCGGTACGGCGTCTCGTGGTGGCTTGAGGATCCGTTGCTGCTCTTCGGCACCGCGATATGGCTGATGGTCGTCCTCGGGGTGTTCGGCTTGTTCGGGTGGGCGGTTCATCGCCTGCTTCGTGGACAGGCTGACAGCGGGGTGAGGACCCTTGCCTTGCTTGCTCCTTTCCTTGTAGCCGCGAGCTTGGTGCAGGTCGTGGATTTGCACCGGGACGGGTTCCCGTTGGTCCACTTGCTCATGGACGGTCTCTTCGAGGTGCTCCTCATCTACGGGGTGCTGCGCTACAACGTCGTCGACCTTGATCTCAAGCTCAAGCATGGCGTCAAGCATTCCACCGTGGCTGCCTCGTTCATCGCGGTGTTCTTCATCGTGAGCGAAGGGGCGAAAGAGTTCTTCGCGGCCCAGGCGGGGCTTGGCCCGTGGCTTGGCATCCTGGCCGCGGGGATGCTTGTGTTCTTCATCGCGCCGCTTCAGCGCGTGGGCGAGGCGGTCAGCAGCAAAGTCGTGCCCATCCAAGACGATCAAGAGTACGTGACCTACCGCCGCTTCCAGATCTACCGCGTCGCGCTTGAGGGAGCGCTGCGGGATGGAATCATGCACCCTAGCGAGCAGAACGCCCTTAGGAACCTTAGACAGGAGCTTGGGGTTTCCATGGCGGATCATAAGCGCTTGGAAGTCGAGGTGCGTCAACGGTTGGGTGTTGAGGATGAGCGCTTGGAGGGGGGATGACCGCGTGATCGGGCTCTTGCGGGGGGAGGGCTAGCATGGACTGGTTGTGGAGCGTCAACGTGGTGCTGAGCGGGGTTTCGGTGCTTGTCGCGTTGGGGATCTTGGTCTTCTCTCGTCGGAACGTGGCCACGGTGTCCCTGGCCGCGTTCCTCGCGTTCAAGGGCCTTTGGTTCGGCGGATCGTTCTTGGGGATGGGGCCGTGGGGTTGGTCTGCGTCGACGTGGTGGACCTTCGTCCTCGTGGGCATGTTCGCGACGTTTGGCGCCATCGTTTGCTTCGCGTTGACGTACCCGGGCCTGGCGTTGACGTCGGGGCGCAAACGAGCTCTAGGTGGCGTTGTTCTCTTGGCCTTGGGGGGGATGATCGTGGTGGGGCTTTGGCCGGGCTGGTTCATCAAGGGCGGCGGGTTCACGTTCGAGCTGGGGTTGACCGGTTTGGGTTGGGGGCTGCGGGAGGCCGGTATGGCCGGGGGCTACGTGGTGGCTTTCGTGGTGTTGGGCCATCGGTGGCTATCGAGCCCTCAGGGGGCGTACCGGACCCAGGTGGTGTGGGGCTTGATCCCGATCTTGTTCTGGACCTTGCATGACGCGCTGGGCTGGTGGGTTCTTCCGATGTTCTTGGGCCCCAGCGAGGGGTTCTCCTGGTGGCTGCGGGAGCCTTGGACCTGGCCCGGTCTAGCGTTGTGGCTGGTAGGGTTGGGGATAGCGCTGGGGTTGTGTGCATGGGCCCTGGTCCAGCTTGTCCGGGGTCGCGCGGGTCCGGACGAGCGAGGGCTTGCCTTGTTGGCCCCGTTCCTGGTGGCTGTGAGCTTGCCGCAGGTGGTCGATCTTCATCGATGGGGGGAGCCTCTGCATGTGCACTTGACGTTGGATTTCCTCATCGTTGCGTTGATCGCGTACGGGGTGCTCCGGCACAACGTGGTGGACTTGGATCTCAAGTTCAAACGAAGCATCAAGCATTCCACGGTGGTGGCCGCGTTCGTGGCGGTGTTCTTCGTGGTCAGCGAAGGGGCCAAGGTCATCTTTGCGGGGTTCGCGGGGAGCGAGTTGCTTGGCGTTCTCGCGGCGGGCGTGTTGGTGTTCTTCATCGCGCCGCTTCAGCGGTTCGGGGAGGCGATCAGCGGGCGCGTGGTCCGTGCATCGGATGAGGGGGAGTACTTGACGTACCGGCGGTTGCAGATTTACCGGGTGGCCTTGGAGGGGGCGTTGAAGGACGGGTCGATCCACTCGAGCGAGGTGCGGGCGCTGGAGAGCTTGAGGGGGGAGCTTGGGATTACGGATGAGGACCATGAGCAATTGGAGCGGGAGGTTCGGGAGCGCTGGCAGGGGAGTTCTTGGTCGGGGATTCCATGATGATCTTCGCGTCCGCGTTGGGGGTCGTCGTCTCGGTGGCGTGGTTGGAGACCATCAACATGGGGTTGTGGGTGCTTTCGTTCCTCGTCGCGGTTCTCTTGGTGGTGTTCTCGCGCCGGGAGCTTTATGCGCTTTTGTTGGCCGGGTGGGTGACGTTTGGGTCGTTGTGGCTTGCGGGTTTGGCGCTTGGCCCGGTTTGGTTTGGGTGGGGCGTTCAGGAGGCAAGCGTGTACAGTTTGGTCTTGGCGCCGGTGACGATGGGGTTCATCGTTTCCTTTTCGTTGGTGTACCCGGAGGCTTCGTTGACGCCCGCTCGGAAGCGAGGTCTCCTATCCGTGGTCGTCGTCGGGAGTGGGCTTTTGCTCTTCGTTGCTTTGCGGCCGGGCTTTTTGGTCTCAAGCGAGGGGCTCACGGGCCTGGGGAACGTCGCGTTGTGGGGGACGATGGGGGCTGGGTACCTGGTGGGTCTTTTGTTGTTGGCTTGGCGGTGGTTGACAAGCCCTTCGGGGGCGTATCGGTTGCAGGTGCTTTGGGCGCTAATCCCGCTTTTGTTCCTAAACGTTCACGATACGTTGGGTCGTTGGGTGTTGCCGGCCGTTGCGGGTCCTCGGCATGGGTTCGATTGGTGGCTGGATGTTTGGCTCTTCCCTGGCGTCGCGTTGGCTTTGCTGGGTTTGGGCGTTGCCCTTGGGCTTTGCTTGTGGGCGATCGCTCGCGCGGTGCGGGGCGTGGCGTCTCGTGATGAGCGAACCTTGGCGTTGCTTGCCCCGTACTTGTTCGCTGTCTCGTTCTTGCAGGTGTACGATCTGTACACGGTTGGCAGCGAGGGCCCGCTTCACTGGCTTCTGGATTACTTGGCGATCGCGTTCATTGTGTACGGCGTGTTTCGTCACAACGTGGTGGACTTGGATCTCAAGTTCAAACGAGGCATCAAACATTCCACGGTAGTGGCTTCGTTCGTGGCCGTGTTCTTCGTCGTCAGCGAGGGGGCCAAGGTCATCTTCGCGGGGTTCGCGGGGAACGAGTTGT
This sequence comes from Thermoplasmata archaeon, assembly GCA_003561665.1. Taxonomy (GTDB): domain Archaea; phylum Thermoplasmatota; class SW-10-69-26; order SW-10-69-26; family SW-10-69-26; genus PWVY01. Next base: position 232 of record PWVY01000015.1, on the reverse strand, counting down.
TGGGCGTGTTGGCGGCGGGCGTGTTGGTGTTCTTTATCGCTCCGCTTCAACGCATCGGAGAGGCGGTGAGCAAGCGTGTGGTGCCGGTGGGGGGTCAGGAGGATAGCTACCTTGCGTACAGGCGGGTGCAAATTTACAAGGTCGCCTTGGAGGGCGCGCTGCGAGACGGAACTGTGGACACCAGCGAGCGGAAAGCCCTTGAAAACCTTCGGGAGGAGCTGGGGCTCTCCAT
>PWVY01000148.1 GCA_003561665.1 Thermoplasmata archaeon | reverse complement strand
TTTGTGATGCGTTCGTGGAGGCGAACCGGCCGGTCATCGTGGTCACGAAGGTGCGTGAGGGGCGCGTTCAGGAGGCGGCGTTGTTCCATCGCGTCACGTTGGTGTTGGCGAAGCCTGTGAACCGGGGCAACCTGAAAGCGATGTTATCGACGTTGATCAATCGCTGATCCAACCGAAGCCTTGCAGCGGATCGCGGGGCTTGACGGGGAGCGTGAAGTAGAACGTGGATCCTTCCCCGGGGGTGGAGGTTAACCAGATGTTGCCGCCTAGATCCTCGATGATCCATCGGCACATGGGGAGCCCGATGCTGGCGCCAGGGGCTCCCTTGGTCGTTTGAAGGCGGATGAACGGGTGGAAGATGCGTTCGTGGTAGTCGGGGTCTATGCCGATGCCTTCGTCTTCGACGGAGATCAGCCACACGTCCTCGTCGAGTTTTGCATCCACGTGCACTTTGGGCGGGGCATCGCGGGCGTACATGAGGGCGTTGTTGACGAGGACGTGAAGCACCTTGTGGAGGTTCTTGTCGCCCGTTTGGATGGTGGGGAGGGTTCCGCGCGTGATGGTGGCTTGCGTGTTCTCGATGGGTTCGTTGAGTTCGGTGAGAACGCGGTCAAGCATCGCGTCGAGGTCCACAGGCTCGTGACTCGGAAGGTGTTCGGCGAGGGTGAGGTATTGGTTGATCGCGTCAAGGAGGAATTCGAAATGCTTGGCCGCGTTGTTGGCCGCATCAAGGGATTCCATCTCTGTCGGGGTCATGCGGTCTTCCGCGCTTTTCGTGATGCGTTGGAGGTTGATGCTTGTCTCACGGACCGCCTCGCGCAGAGGGTGAGCGGAGGCCATGGTGATGCGTCCAAGTTGGAGGTTGCGCCGCTCAAGGGCTCGAATCTTGCTTGCAAGTTCGAGCTCGAGCATTCTGTGCTCGGTGATGTCGATGGATTTCCCGACGATGCGATGGGGTTCCCCGTTCTCGGTTTCTACCTGGTAGCGTGCTTCCAACCATCGGGTGGTCCCATCCGGGAGCAGGATGCGATGTTTGTCCGTGACCGGCTCGTCTGAGGGGTTCGAAAGTGCTTGTTGGAAATCCTCTTCGATCTCATCGAGGTCCTCGGGGTGTACGCGGCTTATGTAGTCTTGGCTTGTGGGTTCGGGAGGATTCCCTGGCGTGTACCCCAGCAACCTGTAGAATCCATCCGACCACTCCCCGACCCCGGTCTCAACATCGTACCCCCAGTAGCCTGCTTGCGCGATCTTCTCGACGTCGTCGAGGAGGTCTTGTTTCTTCAGGAGATCGTTCTCGAGGCGTTTCGTCTCGGTGATGTCCACATCGTGTCCGTACACCCTGTTCGGTTGGCCTGCATCGTTCGTTTCGACGTGGGCTCTTGCTTGGAGCCATCGTATCTCCCCGTCAGGGCGTACGATGCGGAAATCGTACGTGAAGGGGCTCTCGCCGGGTTTCTCGAGCGCCTGCTGGATGACCTCCTTGAGGCGGTCTCGGTCATCGTGGTGTACGTGGTCGAGGAAAACGTCGTATGTGAGGCCTTGAACATCGTCAGGGTCGATGCCGAGCAACGCGTACTGCCCCATGGACCATGTGGCCTCGTCGTTCTCGATGTCCCATATCCAGCTTCCCGCGTTCCCGACGCGTTCGGCGTTGGAGAGTTGCTTTGCCTTCTCCCTGAGGGTTTCCTCGGTGCGAACCTGAGAGGTGATATCCTGGGAGGTTCCATAGATGATCAGGCCTCGTTTGGGATCGGTTTGGACGCGGATGCGCGTGTCGATGATGCGCTCTTCCCCGTCCGGCCGCTGGAGGGTGTACTGCATTCGATGATCGCGAGGATTTTCCATGAGATCTTGGAGGGATGCTTCAAGACGTTCGCGATCGTCGGGCTTGATGAGGGTCATCACATCCTCAAGCGTTGCCGGTTCATCGGTGGGCAACCCGAGCATCTTCCGTTTGTGCTTGGAGGCCCAGAATGTCTGGGAGGCCGGTTCGTATTCCCAGATTCCCAACCCTGCGATCTCTTGCGCCTCTTTCAGGTAGGCGGTCAGACGGTGGGTTTCCGTTAAGTCGCGGCTGACCCCGATGATGGCGACAAGGTTCTCGTCATCATCCAACACGGGGGAGTCCGTCACAAGGGCAGGGAACGTGGACCCGTCTTTGCGTTGAACCTCGAACTCACCGGTCCAGGTTTCCCCCTGCGTCAACAGCGCCATGATGGTCTCTGCCTCTTCGATCATCGCAGGCGCGGGGGTCACGACCATGATGTTCTCTCCCAGCGCCTCCTCCCGTGACCAACCGTAAAGGTCCTCGGCGGCCTTGTTCCAATAGATGATGGTGCCATCGGGCGTGGTCGCCATGACGGCCTCTCCGATGGCCTCAAGCAACCTTCCTTGCAACGCGTCCTTCGCCGGTTCAACCGCGGGAGCCCGTGCCATGAAAAACCACCGTCTCGCCCACCCCAACGCCCTGAAACCACGTCCCACTATATCAAGGGTCCCTGAGAGGGCCTGAATGTCTCCTCGAACACGCAAGACAACACGCGAAGCTTGACACGCGCCAATAGGGCGGCACCGAAGCGCCTATCCTCAAAACGCTCCATGACGCGCATGATGCCCGTGATCCTCGCCGTCGATCAGGGAACCACCTCCACGAAAGCGCTCGCCGTGGACGAAAACCGCCAGATCGTGGCTCGAACCACCGAGCCAACGCCCCTGAACAACCCGAAGCCGGGATGGGCCCAGAACGATCCCAAGACCATCCAAGATGCCACGGTGATGGTGCTCAAGGGCGTTCTCGACGAGATCGATCCCGCATCCGTGGAAGCCATCGGGATCACGAACCAACGCGAGACCACGCTAGCCTGGCGGAAAAGCACCATGGAGCCCCTTGGCCCCGCCGTGAGTTGGCAGTGCCGACGCACAGAACCCCACTGCGAAGCCCTCACCAAGCAAGACGGCGCGGTGGAGACGATCCGGGAACGAACGGGCTTGGTCGTGGACCCCTACTTCTCGGGCACCAAGATGCAATGGCTCCTAGAGGAGAACAAGAACGTCCAAGCCGCCCGAAAGGAAGAGGACCTGGCCTTCGGCACCGTGGACACGTTCCTCTTGGCGGGTTTAACAGGCGCGTTCAAGACGGACCCGTCCAACGCCTCCCGCACCATGCTCTACAACCTCCACGAGGAAGCGTGGGACCCCGAGCTGGCCGCGCTGATGGACGTGCCCATCGAAACGCTTCCAACCGTGCAGGCCTCATCGAGCACGTTCGGCACCGTTGAAGCATCCACCGCCATCGGTGCCCGGTTGCCCCAGCTGGAGGGCGTGCCCGTGATGGGCATCGCGGGGGACCAGCAGGCCAGCCTGTTCGGTCACGGGTGCCTCAAGGAGGGGGAGGCCAAGGGCACGCTGGGCACGGGCGCGTTCTTCCTGGTGAACACGGGAACCACCGTGCACGACCCGGGGGAAGGCGTCGTGGCGACCGTCGCATGGGACCTTGGAGAGGGTCCCGTGTTCGCGTTGGAAGCGGTCGCATTCTCATGCGGGAGCGTCCTCGAGTGGGCCTCCAAGGCCGGGTGGCTGGATGCTCCCGACGCGTTGGATCGAACCGTCGAGAACGAAACCAGCGGCGGCGCGGTGTTCGTGCCGGCCTTCTACGGGCTTGCAGCCCCCGATTGGGACCCGGAGGCCCGAGGCGCCCTTTTGGGGTTATCCTCGAGCACGACGCGAGGACAGATCGCGCGAGCCATCGCGGAAGGCTTAGCTGCTCAAAACGTCGGGTTGGTCCAAGCGCTCATCGAGAGCGGTCAACCTGTCGATGAGGTTCACCTCGACGGAGGCGTCTCCCGATCGGATGTCTTGTGCTCCTTGATGGCCAACGGCATCGGCTCCCGGGTGCACAGGTCCAACGAATCCCAGTTGACCGGGCTTGGCGCGGCCGGGCTTGCCGGGATCCAAGCCGGCGTGTACAAAAAGGAGGATGTCCGCCGGCAGGATGGCGAAACCTTCGAACCCTCCCGAAAAACCGGGTTCGTGGACGATTACCGCTGGGGCGTGGACACCATCACCGGGTAACGAGGAGGGTGTTCCTCCCATCGAGAGGCAACGAACCGTTTACATGCCCCCATCATCAAGCACGCATGATGCGCGCGCTTCCCCTTGCCGCAGCCACGCTCCTCGCTGGCATCCTCATGGTCACGCTCCTTGCAAGCCCAAGCGCGGCGGACATGCACGAAGAGATGATGCCCCCCATCATCCCCATCGACGTCAACGCGGACCCGGCCTTCCTCGACATCAACGAGACCACGGATGAGGCCTCCTTCGTGGTTCACCTGTACCGATGGAACGCCGAGTACATCGGACCGTACTCGATGACGTTCGAGGTCAAAGGGGAAGAGATCGCCGTCGTGAACGACGTTTGGCAGGCCAACACGCGTCATGTGAACGTGAGCACGGTCGACGATGCCGATCGAGGCTCCGGCGTTTGGACCCCAAGCTTTGGCCTGCATTGGTTGAACGTCACCACGGAAGCCGACGGGAAAGACTGGACGCTTCCCGTCCGGTTCTCCCTTGGACCCGACCTGACCCCCACCCAACTGGACACCCATCCCTCGGAACCCATCGAAGGCGACCCGGTCACGTTCGAAGCCACCATCGAGAACGACGGAACCTGGGCCACGCCCGAAAACGAACCCATCCCCGTCACGCTTCTCCACAACGACGAACCCCTCGGCGAGGCGACCATCACGCACGTGTCAAGCGGTGAGAAAGTCCAAATCACCTTCGAGGACGCCTGGATCGCCATCCCCGGCGATCACGAGTTCACCCTCCAAATCGACCCCGACGCCATCGACGAGATCACCACCAGCAACAACGCCGCGACCTTCACCACGCACGTCGAACCGGCCGGGTTATTGATCGAACACCTCCACGCAACCCCCAACCCCGCACCCCCCACGGACGAGGTCACCGTCACGGCCACCATCACCAACCACGGCACAAACGAAAAACCCCCCGCCACGGTGCACCTGGCCACCAACGACGCCCTCACCCACGAAACCACAACGCCCACCCTCGCCCCGCAAGAAACCACGAACATCACCTGGACCATTCAACCCCCCACTGGGCTTCACGAGCTCCAAGCCGCGCTCCACCCCCACGACGAAGACGACCCCCGAGCCCCCAGCGGGCCCACCACGCAACTCCTCGTCGGGCCCAACCTCGCCATCGAAGGCCTCACCGTGACCCCCAACGAACCCATCGACGACGAACCGTTCACCGTCACCGCCACCATCACGAACCACGGAACCACCACCGACGAAGCCATCCCCATCGTCCTCCACGCCCAACAAGACGACGGCACCGGTCAAAACCTCGACGGGACAGAGATCCCCGGCCTCACCGCCGACGAGCGCACCCAGGTCCCCTTCAACGCGACGCTCCCCCCCGGAACCTACACCATGACCGTCGAGATCGACCCCCTACAACGGATCCAAGACGCCACCCGCGAGATGAACACAGCCCACACCGATATCCTCGTCCGCGTCGACGGACCCGACCCCATCCTCGACGGGTTCCACCTCTCCCCACAACAGCCCAGCACCGGAACACCCCTCCAGATCGAAACCCAAATCGTCAACCAAGGCGCCCAACCCGCCACCGGATACAACGTACACCTCATCAACGACACGAAAACCCTCAAAGAGGAAGCCCTCCCCGCCTTGGACCCGGGAGCCTCGACCACCATCACAACGACGTGGGTCCCCACTCAAGGAACTCACAACCTCACCCTCCACATCGGCACGGACACCCAACTCGACAAAAACGCTCCCCACCACGCCTTCACGCAAGAGATTCACGCCCAAGGCGAAGGCCCATCCCTCGAACTCTCCGATCTGCGAACCATCCCCCCCAACCCCACCCTTGGTGAGTCCGCCCAAGCCCTCGTGAACATCACGAACACCGGCGACCAAGCCACCGGCGCCTTCAACGTCACGTTCGCCACGAACGAGGATCAAGAAACGATCCCCGTCGAGAACCTCGAACCCGGAGAAACCACGACCATCGAAACCGCCTGGACCCCCACGGACGCCGCATGGGTCCTGGAAGCCACCGCGACGCCCTCCACGGACAACCCACGCCCCATCAGTTCAACCCAAGCCACGATCAAAGGGAGCACCGAGGGCACAGTCCCCATCCCGCTTCCAGGAATCACCCTCCTCCTCATCACCCTCACCACGACCGCGGCGGTCCTCCACCGACGAACATGACGTTCGCGCAGGCAGGGTTTCAAACACCCCAAGCCCCTACAACGGACCGATGGCGCACTACCTGGTCCGCGCCCAGCCCGACCACGACAAACTCCCAGGCCTACGAGAGAAGATCCAAGACGGGACGATCGAACGGTTGGACCCCTTCGGGGCTGAACTCGACCAAGCCCTCCGACGTGCCCGCTTAGACCCCAGGAACGGTCAAGCCATCTGGGAAGAAGAGGACCACTGCACACCCCCCTTGAAAGAAGAACGAGCCGCCGTGCTCGATCACCACTTCGACGATATCACGGTCGAAGAGATCCAACCCGGCGAAGGATGGGAACGCATCGAGAACCTCCCCAGCCTCTGGTGGACCCCCATCAACGATGCACCCCCTTGACCCGCCCAACCGGTACACCCTTCCCCCCAGAACCCATGCATCGAACCCATGCTACCGGGCGCCACGAAGCTCCACGGAGCAACGCTCCGGGTCCACGATCTCGACCGCGTCCGATCGTTCTACGAACAGACGCTGGGCCTCACCGTCTCCAACCCCTCGAACACGGCGCTTGTCCTCGAACCGCCCGGAGGAGACGCCCAGATCCGGCTCGAACATGCCCCCAACGCGCCCCAGCGGCCACATGGAAGCGAGGGCCTCTTCCATATCGCCCTCCTCGTCCCAACCCGCGAACACCTTGCATGCATCCTCCAGCGGTTCAAAACCAAAGGAACCCCCCTTCAAGGGGCCGCCGATCACGCCGTCTCTGAAGCGATATACCTTCAGGATCCCGAAGGGAACGGGCTTGAGATCTACCGCGACCGCCCGAAGCACGCGTGGCCACGAAGAGGGAACGAAGTCGCGATGGTCACCGAACCCCTCGACGAGGAGGACCTCCTCGACCTCGCCGACGAGGGGGACAAACTACCGTCGGGAACGACGCTCGGGCACATCCACCTCCAAACGTTGAACCTCGAGAAGGCCACTTGGTTCTACACGGACCTGGGCCTCCAGGTGACACAATCCACCTTCCCCGGCGCGCGCTTCCTCGCTGCGGGGGATTACCACCACCACATCGGGCTCAACCGCTGGAACGTGACGAGACCCCACCAACCGGATGCAACCGGCCTTGCAAGCATCGAATGGAGCCTCCCACCCGGCACGCTCAAGGTGCTTGAACCCCACGTCCCGACCGATCCCCCATCAAGCCAAGACTCGGCTTGCGTGCATGATCCCATCGGCATCGAGCACCGGTTCACGGAACAATCAAGATAGGGCCTAGTAGATGTAGGGGGTCGCGTCGGGATCGAACCCGCGCACGATCTCCATGGGCCCCCGCCCCGGCGGCTTGAACCCGTGAGGGGGCATCGCCAACGAACGGAAAAACGCGGGAGCATCCCGATCCCCGCTTGTGGGATCCATCGCGGCCGCGATGGTCGTGACTGGATGATCCGATCCGAACGTCTCCTGCGTGAGCGTGTGCGTGATTGCCCGCAACTCGCCCTCATCGAGGTACCCGACCGTGTGCAAGTACTCATGCAAGAGGATGTTGAACGCGTACGCGTTGTAATGCTCAGGATACGCCGCCCTGACATGGTCGAGAACATCCTTGTTGAGGACGATCGCGTTGGAGCCGAGCACGAAGTAACCCCCCAGGTACCCTTGCGGGGAGAGACCCAACCGGGCCAACCCAAGCATCAACCCCGCACGGGAGCGACCCAGCATGTCCTCCACGAGGTCCTTGACGATGTCGAACAACCTCGTCAAGTCTTTCGCATCATCCAAACGCTTCGCGTACCCGTTCTCCACGCAGGTTCCTGGCGCTGCCCCCGTATAAAAACCGTGCTCTTCCTGGGACCGGCACCCTCACAACCCCCCGCTTGGTTCAAGGCACGATGACGGTGCACAGCCTCCTGGAGGTAACCGCCAAACAGGGCCAATTGGACGCGATCAAGAAAGCAACCCAGGGGTTCATCCATGACATCCAACAGCGCGAGGAAAAAACCCGCTCCGTCCAAGCCTTCACCCTCCAAGGGACCCGCAGCGTCCTCATCCAGCTCACGTTCAACGATCAACTCGCCGCGCACGATCACCGGCAAGCGCCGCACACGGGGCGGTTCACCGAACAGATCCAACCCCACGCGGAACACGTGGACCTCCACGAACTCGACCCCCTCGAACCCGTCTCCCCCCAACCGGAGTAACGAACCACCGTACCCACGGGGACCACCGTTGCGCCTATAACCGGGGAGCGCCCTGGGCCCCGCCACGCATGCCCAAACCCAAAGGGCTCCTCACCCTCACCCTCCTCCTTGGCCTAACCCTCACTCTAGCGCCTACCCTCTCCGCGCAAGAGGAGGCAACCCCCCTTGAGATCGACTCCATCCAACCCCACCCCGCCTACGAGGAGATCACCAACCAAACCCACAACGTCACCTTCGAAGCCACCGTCGAGAACAACGACTACAGTGGGGATGCCACGGTCACGTTCAACGTCAGCGGGATCATCATCGCCGAGATCGAGCAAGAATGGAGCAACCTCCCCTTCGCAGCGAGCGAGCAAACCGCCAACAGCACGAACGACCCCGACCGACCCGGCGAATGGATCCCCACCATCGGCAACCACACCCTCAACGTGACCGTGCACGACGAAGACGAGAACCTGCTCGACTGGCAAGAACAACACCTCCCCCTCGGCCCCGACCTCACCATAGAAAACGCTCAAGCGCAACCCAACGACCCCGTCGAAGGCGAAACCGTCGACATCACCGCCACCCTCACGAACAAAGGGAACTGGGCCACGCCCACGAACGAAACCATCAATATCGCCCTCCTCACGCCACAAGGCGAAACCGTCGACAACACGACCACCAACAACCTCCAACCCGCCGACGAGCACCCCATCACCTC
>PWVY01000117.1 GCA_003561665.1 Thermoplasmata archaeon | reverse complement strand
GGCCCCCCTTCTCCTCCCCTCCGAAAAGGGCCCTCTCACGCTTCATCACATCTGCAACGATGGGGCTTCCAACGCGCGTGTGCTTCACGGTGCCTCCTGCGGATTCTACGTGCTCGGCCACGCATTGGCTTGAGCTGACAGGCGTGACGACGACGCCTCCGCCGTTCTCGTTGACTTTCTCATGCGCGACCAAAGCAAGCATGCGTGACCCTGGAACGAAGGACCCATCGCTCGTGATGAACACGCACCGGTCTGCGTCCCCGTCCAGCACGACCCCGAAGTCCGCGTCGACGGCTTCCACGGTTTGCATCGTGGATGCCACGTTCTCTGGCGTGGGCTCACTGGGGTGCCCGGGGAAGGACCCGTCGGGTTGCGCGTTCACGCTGATCACGCGCGCGCCAAGGCGTTGGAGGACAAGCGGGGCAACGATGCAACCGGCCCCGTTGGCGCAATCCACCACGACGGTAGGACCCTCCCCATCCAGGGGGCCGCCCGCGTGCTTCACGACAGCGTCCGCGTAGCGATCCGGGAGAGTTTCATCGTGGAGGATCCTGCCGGCCGCGTCCCAGCCTGCGTGCTCGTAGGCTTCATCGAAGTACGTTTGTTCGAGCGTTTCGACCTCGTCATCAACGAGCTCGGTGCCGTCTTCTTTAACGATCTTGATCCCGTTGAATTCGGGAGGGTTGTGACTGGCAGTGATGATGGCGCCTGCGGTGTAGTCTCCTTCTTTGACCCCATATTGTACGGCGGCGGTTGGGGCAAGGCCCGCCGTGGTCACGTCTGTCCCGCTTGCACGGACGCCTGCGACGAAGGCGTCCTCCAGCATGGATCCTGAGGTGCGAGAGTCGCGTCCTATGAGAACGGGCCCGTCGGTCCATGCTCCAAGGGAGCGGCCTAACCGTTGGGCCAGCTCCACCGTCATGTCTTCGCCCACGATGCCTCGTACGCCGTTCGTTCCGAACAGTTTCGCCATTAGGGTCTTCCTCCTACGGGTCGTTCCGGGTCGATCCCGATGGTCTCGTCTTCGAGCTTCGCACCGGGGGGGATTGTTTGATCGTCCGCCACGACGCAGCGGGTAAGGCTCGCGTCCTTCCCGATGGTCGTGTTGGCGCCGATGACGGAGTCGGTCACCTGCGCGCCTGGCTCAACGGTGACGCTCTCAAGCAGCACGCTGCGTGCAAGCATGGAGCCTTTGTGAACGGTGCATCTTGGGCCCACACTGACCCATGTTGTCCATGCGCCTTCCATGCGCGCGTTGGCGTGAACGGCCGCTTCTCCATCCAAGAGAAGTTGGTGGGCGCGTAAGTACACGTCGGGGCGGCCCGTGTCGACCCAGTGACCTGTGAAGGGGACCCCGCGGAAGGTTTCATCGTCCGTGAGGGCTTTGGGGAACACGTCGTATTCGAGGCTGACCTTCTCGTTGGGTGGGATGCGGCCGAGGATCCTCTCATCGAAACAATAGGTGCCTGCGTTGATGTAGTTGGAGGGTGCGGTTCCTGGGTCGGGTTTCTCGACGAAGCGGAGGATCTTGTTGTCTTCCATGTCGACGACGCCGTAGTGTTCGGGGTCGTCGACTTCCCAGAGAGAGATGACGCCAAGCGCGTCGTGCTTTTCACGTGTTTCAATCATCTTCTTTAGGGGAGCCGAGGAGAGGACGTCTCCGTTGAAACAGAGGAATGGACCGTTGATCTTGTGTTCGACGTTCTTGATGGCTCCGCCGGTTCCGAGGGGTTCTTCTTCGTTGACGACCGTGACATCGACGCGGTGGTCAAGGTTGCGTGCCCATTCCTGGATTTGTTCGATCTTGTAGCCTGCGGCGACGATGGCCCGATCTACGGTTTCGGGGAGCCTGTCGATGAGGTGTTCGATCATGGGTCGGTTGGCCACGGGTAGGAGCGGTTTCGGCCGTGTGTACGTGAGCGGGCGTAGTCTCGTTCCAAGTCCACCCGATAGGATGACAGCGTCCATCGTCGGAACCGAGAGACGGCGGGGGACTCTTAGGCCTTTTGTGACGCGTTCTTGCTCGATTTTCTTCGTCGAGCGCTCTTGATTCGACCCGAGAGGGTCTTACCCCTGGAGTGGGGTGGCCGAGACGGCTGGAGACGGAGTCCACGCAGCACATCCACGCGCCGCCTCCTGCCCGCGGCGGAAGACAGGGAGGTCTGTTCCTTGATCCTCCTTCCCTTGAACGGTGAGCTACTCGCCGTCGATGATCTTCTTGGCCCGTTCGGCATCGTCTACGACGAAAACCACTTCGCCCCTTTCGGGGTCGGGGGCGCCGCCGAAGACAAGTTCGACGTTGATGCCCTCTCGGCCCAGGGCTTGGAGGGCTTTCGCGAGCGCGCCGGGCTTGTTCCCCATCACGACGCGGACGCCTTCAAGCATCTGGGTGGGGTGGCCGGCTTGCTCGAGCACGTGCTGGCCCTTGCCTGGATCGTCGACGAGGATGCGGGCTACGCCCATCTCGGCGTGAGCGTCTCCGAGGACGGCCTCGATGTTGAGGCCTTCGTTACCGAGGGTCGTGGCGACGTGGGCGAGCGCGCCCGGTTCGTTCTTCAAGGGGACGGACAGGATGTTGACCATGGAACGACCGTGATGGGGAGGCTCGTAACAGCCCATAATACCTCTCCCTTCGTCAAAGGGCCCTTTACGGTTGTCCTGCTCGGGCGCGGTCCAAGGTCGCGTTTCCCGGTTAGGGTTCCTTGGATGCAGGCGTGGGGGTTTGGGGTTCTTGGGCTTCTTGGAAGGCTCCCAGGGTGCGTTGGGTTGCGTGGAGTTGGGGGACCATGGGCAGGAGTTCGTCCAGGTCGAGTTGGCAGTGTTCGAGGTTCTTGTCGCGAAGGTAGTGTTGGGCTTTCTCGCTGATGCCTGGGGCTGCGAGGAGGCCTCGAACGTTCCCGTGTTTTTCCCGTTCTCGCTCGACGTAGCGGGCAAGTTGGGTGGCTTCCTCGATGCCTGCGGTTCGTCGTTTGACTTCGACCACGGTTCGGGTGTCGTGTGCGTCGTGGCCGTAGATGTCCATGGGTCCGCGGCGGCGGTCGAGTTCCATCTCGTAGGGTGTGAAGCCTTCTTCGATGAGGTCGGGGTTCAACCGGAGGAGTTCAGCGATGTCGGCTTCGGTGCCGAGCAGTTGGAGGTCTTCCCAGTCTTCGAGGTTGAAGGTGGCGATGAAGTGGATGTCTTCGAAGGCGATGGTGACGATCTCGTGGGGTTTCCTTCGTTCGACGGTGATAATGAGGAGAGGCTCGTCGTCGTCGAGGCTTTTGATGGCGATGGCGCTGCTGGTGCCTGGGGGTTGCCAGTTGACGGGTTTTACGCCTTCGTCGGTGTGTACAAGGAGGGTGCCGTCGGGTTTGATGATGACGAGCCGTTCGCCGCTGGCGAGGGTGCTTTGTGCGCGGCCTTGGTAATCGATGGTGCATGCTCCGACGAGTTGCACCATGCATGTGTCGAGGGTTTCCTTGGCGAGGTCGTGCGCGTCATGCACGGTGGGGTTTTGAAGGAGCTTCGGAAGTGCCACGCGTGGAGAAGTTGGGGGCGTTCGCTTAAGGGGTGAGGGGGCGGTTTCCTGTGGAACCTCAGGTGGTCCGCCAGACGGTGTCGCGGGTGCTGGATCTTGGGTCGGTGGCGTCTGGTGGGAGGTGGGGGTCGAGTTCTCGGAGGTATTTTTCGGACCAGCGGTGAACGTCGTGTGTGGCGAGGTATGCGCGCATGCGGTTCATGCGGTCGTGGCGTTCGTTCCGGGGCATGGTGCTGGCTTCGTGGATGGCTTTCGCTGTTTGGTCGATGTCGTGGGGGTTGACGATGAGGGCGTTTTCGTGAAGTTCTTCTGCGGCTCCTGCGAATTTGCTGAGGATGAGGACCCCGTCGTTATCGGTGTTGGCTGCGCAGTATTCTTTCGCGACGAGGTTCATGCCGTCGCGTAGGGGCGTGACGAGGGCGATGTCGGCGAGGCGGTAGAGGGCGAGGATTTTCTCGAAGTCCAGGTGTCCGTAGCTGTAGCGGATGGGGGTCCAGTCGATGGTTCCGAAGGCTCCGTTGGTTCGGCCGACGAGGTGTTCGACCTCGTGTCGGAGTTCTTGGTATTGGTTGATTTGTTCGCGGCTTGGGTTGGCGTGTTGGATGAGGGTGGTGTTTTGGGCGAGGTCGGGGTATGTTTCGAGGGCGTTGCGGAAGGCTTGTAGGCGTTCGGGGATGCCTTTGGTGTAGTCGAGGCGTTCGACGCCGACGATGTAGGTGTGGTCGTCGTTTCCTCTTAGGTGTTGTTTGAGGTGGTTTGCTCGTTGTTGCACGGGGGGGCTTGTGGCCTTGTTTTGGATCTTCTCGATGTCGGTGCTGATGGGGATGGCGTAGGCGTTTGTTTCGTGGTCGTTGCGGTGGATGGTGAGGGCGTTGCCTTTCGTGGTTACGTGTGTTTCGGGGAGGAGTTGGGGGAGGGCGTTGTGGAGGTTTTCGAGGTCGCGTTGGGTTTGTACGCCGATGGTGTCGAAGGTGGTGAGGGCTTCGAGGATTTGTTTGTGCCAGGGGAGGCGCTGGAGGGTGTCGGCGGTGGGGACGGGGATGTGTAGGAAAAAGCCGAGCGGTTGTTCGTGGTTGAGTTCGCGAAGGTGTTTGCCTGCGAGGAAGAGGTGGTAGTCGTGGATCCAAACGGGCTCGTTCCCGGTTCCGGCTTTGTGGGCTGCTTCTGCGAAGCGTTGGTTCATCGAGCGGTAGGTTTCCCAGAATCGGGGTTGGAACTCGCAGTAGGGGTGTAGGTCGTGGAAGAGGGGCCAGAGGATCTCGTTCGCGAAGCCTTGGTAGTAGTCCTCGTGTTCTTGTTGCGTGAAGAAGACGGGGTGGAGATCGTAGCCGAGGTTGGGGGGGTTGTTGGCGTTCGCAAGGTCTACGGGTCCTGTAAGGCCGGGCCACCCGATCCAGGTGCCGCCTCGTCTCGTCATCAGGCGGTGAAGGGCTTCGGCGAGGCCTCCGGGGCTCGCGTTGACTTGGAGACCGTTGGGGGTCTGTTCGACATCCACGGGCAATCGGTTCGAGACGATGACGAGGTTTGAAGCGTCAGGTTCCACCGAGGTCTACCTCCGCCGGGGGCCGCTCTCCTCACCGGGCCTTCATCGGGGATGAAGGAGCATGAAGGCTTGGTCCGGTGCACATTTGTGCGTGGCGAAGCTTTACCGCTCTTGGAGGAAGTGCGCGATGTCTTCCATCGAGGGGGGGGATTGTTCGGGCCGAGCGATAGTGAGGGCAGCGACCGCGTTCGCGAGGGTTAACCGGGCGGGGGGTTCGAGGTTGAGAAGCGTGCCAAGGAGGTTCCCTGCGTTCCATGCATCCCCGGCACCGGTGAGGTGGCGGGGCGTGATGGTGAACGTTGGGGAGCGGACGTGCTCGTTGGCGTTCATGCTGAAGGCTTCGCTGGCGGTGTGAACGTCGATGCGTGCTTGAACGTGATCGTCGAGGGTTCGGGCTGCGTCGTGCTCGTCGATCGCGTCGGGGTTCTCGTTGCTGAGGGCGGCGGCGAACGTGCGGGCTTCGTGCTCGTTCATCCCCCAGGCGTCGAGGTCGTTCTGGACGCTTGGTTCGTTGAGCAGTTCGTGGGCATGGTCGCCGCGGTGGGCTGGATCCCCGGTGTCGAGGAAGGTGAAGGTTCCGGCCTGTTTCGCGTATGGGAGGACCTCTTGGAGGAGGTCGGTGCCGTGGTGAAGGGTTTGGGACCAGTTGGTGATGGCGAGGAGGTTGGCGGTGGCGATGAGGTCCCATGCGTCTTCGTCGAGGTCCTTTGGCCCGATGCGGGCAAGGGGGCCGGGGTTGGAGAGCATGACGTTGGCCTCTTCGGAGGCGAGTTCGAGGGCGACGGTGGTGGAGGCGGTTTTTGTGTTGATCGTGTGGATCGTGGCGGGAAGCTCTTGCGTGGCTTGGGTGAAGAGGGCCTCCCCGATGGGGTTGGTGGCGGCGATGAGGGTCGTGGGAACGCCCAGGCCTGCGAGGGCTTGCGCGGTGTTGGCTGCGTTCCCGCCGAGGTTGAGGCGTTGTTGAGAGGTGATGAGGTTGCCGCCGCCTTGGTGGATCAAGCGGTCCATGCCGTCCTCGAAGGTTGATCGGTTCTTGAGGGGGACAAGGCAGTCGATGAACAGGTCGGGAAGGATCACGGCGTGTGCGTCGTTGGGGATGTTGTTGGGGCTTTCAAGCGTTCTTGCAAGGTCGTCGAGCACGCGTTGGGATGGCGTCTGGGGTTTATCGGTTTGCGCGTGGGCGAGGATGTTCGCATGTTAGAATCGGGCCATCCGTTTGGCGGTAAGGGCCTTATCGAGGAGGAGCGCGCTGTGGATCAACCCGATGTGGGTGAAGGCTTGGGGGAAGTTCCCCAGGGAGGTCCCTTGGATCCCGATTTGTTCCGCGAAGAGGTTGAGATGGTTGGAGTGTGTGAGCAGTTTCTCGAACTCGAGCCAGGCTTCGTCGATCTCGCCCTGGAGGACGAGGTTGTCGACGAGCCAGAAGGAGCAAAGGGAGAACGTTCCTTCTCCATCGGGCAAGCCATCGGGCGTCGTGTTGGAGCGATACCGGTGGACGAGGCCGTCGGTTGTGAGGTTCTTGACGGTGTTCTTGACGGTGGCTTGGACGCGTGGATCGTCGGGCGGTAGGAAACCGAAGAGGGGGATGCGGAGGTTGCTGGCGTCGAGGGTGTTCGTGTCGTAGTGTTGCTTGAAGTAGCCTTTCTTGGGGTCGACGCCGTGTTCGTTGACCTGGTGTCGGATGGCGGCTCGTTCCTGCTTCCATCGTTGCGTGTTCCCGGGAAGGTCATAGGCCTCTGCGAGGCGGATGGCACGGTCGAACGCGACCCAGCACATGGTTTTGGAGTACACGAAGTGCTGGCGTTGGCCGCGGATCTCCCAGATGCTCTCGTCGGGCTCGCGCCAGTGGTCGCTTAACCAGCTCATCAGGGGCAACAGCGCCTCCCACGTCCGTTCAAGGTCGTCGATGCGGTCGGCGTAGTCGGAGACGGCTTCCAGCAGCGACCCGTATACGTCGAGTTGGCGCTGGGAGTGGGCTGCGTTCCCAAGGCGAACGGGGCGCGAGGAGCGGTATCCTTCCAGGTGGTCGATGGTTTCCTCTGGGAGATGGTGGCGGCCGTCGATGCCGTAAACGGCTTGGATGGGGTCGTCCGTGGCTGCTTCGTGGATGCGATCGACAAGCCAGTCGAGGAACGAGATGCCTTCTTCGTGGAATCCAAGGCGGAAGAGGGCGCGGAGTGTGAACACGGCATCGCGGAGCCATGTGTACCGGTAGTCCCAGTTGCGTGTTTTCCCGATCTTCTCTGGTAGGCTCGTGGTGGGGGCGGCAACGATGGCCCCGGTGGGGGCGAAGGTGAGAAGTTTGAGGGTGAGCGCGGAGCGGCGGACGTGGCTTTGCCAACGCCCATCGTACCGGCATCGATCGATCCATTCCCTCCAGTTGAACACGGTCTCATCGAGGAGCGAGGCCAGGCTTTGGGCGGCATGGGGGTCAAGATCGTACGGGTTCCCTTCTCTGTCGTCGCAAAGCGTGAACCATGCGGATTCGCCATGGGGCAAGCGGAAGTTCGCATGCGCGCCTGCCGTTCCAGGGGGGCCTTGCGTGGTGTCAAGCGGCATGGGCGAGGTCAAGCGTAGGGCTCGATCGGGCCCTTCGAAGAGAGTGCTGGTTTTCGTCGCAGTGACGGTGGGGGCTTGCTTGGCGAACCGGAACGTAGGCCGGCAGTCGAGGCGGACATCGACGTTCCCCCGGATGCTGCGAGCACGCCGGATCAGGCCATGCCAGTGCTCGCCTTCGTGTTTGACGTTGGTTGTTTTCACCGGCATGAAATCGGTGATCTCGAGCTGGCCGGAGGGCCCCAGGAGGCGTGTGAGGAGCACGTTCGTATCAGGAAGGTAGAGTTGACGCATGGGTTCCCCATCGATCAGGTCGATAGCGAAGCGGCCGCCTTGTTGCTCGTCCAAGAGCCCGCAGAAGATGGGATCATCGTCGAAGTGAGGGTAGCAGTACCAGTCGATGTGACCGTTTTTACCGATCAAGCACGAGGTGTGCAGATCCCCGATGATGCCGTGGTACCCGATAGGAGGTGAAGAGCCCAGGCTCCGCCCAGCGCGGGCCTCGAAAGGGATTCCGTCCTCGGGTGTTTCCGACATTCAGACCTATGTCCGGCATGTTGGGGTTAGTAAAGCCCCGCGAACAGCCTGATTACATGGGCCCGTTCGTGGTTTCGAGCATCAACCTTCGTTCAAACGGGAAAACCGTCCTTGCAATCGGGGTCCGGTCACGGGCCGAACCATGGGCCTTGGCTGTTTGCAACGTGCAAGATGGCGGCCAAGGCATGGCTGCAAAGCGCCCCTTGGGGGATCCCGCGCATGGTTGCATACGGGCACGTACACGAGAACGTGTGATCCCTCTCCAGTCGAACCCCGTACGTATCCTGGGAGCCCTCCACCTCCAAGTAGGCCCGCTTGCTGGTCTCATCCACAAGCTCTACACGCTCCTCCTCCACGAGGGTTCGTGCCTTCTCGTACATCGCATGATCCACGCCGCATCACGCTCCCGAACCCCTCACGCTACCACCTCGAGCGACCCGGTTGAACCCCGCCTTGGATGTTCCCCTGGTACCCTGGGAACGCGAACCCCTGGTTGCGCAAACGCCACCCCACGATCAAGCCCACCGCCAGGCCCGCAAGGTGCGCAAGGTGCGCAACGTTCCCACCTTCCAGATAGAACATGCCCAACGAGTCATACACGACGTACCCGAGCGTTAAAAGCCAAAGCGGCATCGGGACGATGAAGAACAACAACACGCTCAACCGAGGCCCTAAGATCGTCAACGTTCCCAGGATGCCCATCAACGCGCCGCTGAACCCGACCACGCCCCGCGCATCTCCAAGGAACGTCGCATAGAACGTGACCTGCGTGAGGCCCGCGATGATGCCGCCCGCTGCGACGATGTAGATGAACCGTCGCGACCCGATGCGCTTCTCAAGGATCGGGCCAAAGAAGAACAAGATGATGCCGTTGACGAACAAGTGCGCTAAACTTCCATGCGCGAAGATGCTCGTGAGAACGGTCCACGGCTTCTCGGGCCACGTCGGGTCCAGGACGAAGATCGTGCCCATCAAGCCCGGCCGCATCGTGCTGATCAGAATCTGAGCCACGAACACGACCCCGATGGCAACAAGGAGGTACAACGAGATCCTGCCTTCG